>CAZRDI010000067.1:0-8273 GCA_964598825.1 uncultured Dehalococcoidales bacterium | reverse complement strand
CGTCAGTAAAACGAGGGCGACCGCCAGGACGGTGGAAACCGCCGACCCGATTTTAGACCAAGAGCGGGTATATCCGTAGACCTTGGTCTTTTCATCAAGGCGCCCCTCAATGCGAAGCCAGGTAAATATCATAGCTTTGTGAGTGCCGGTACGGAACGCCTCGCCGATGGCGAAGAAAAACATGGCGACAAAAAAATGCCAGTAAACCCGGCTAAAACCGAATACGGCGAAGGAAATGATATAGGCAGCGAAGGACAATATCATGCTACGGCGGCGGCCAAACAAATCGGCAACTGCCCCGCTGGGGATTTCCATAAGATTGATGAGGAGCTCACGAAAACCGACAAGAAAGCCAATCTGGGTAAAGGAAAGCCCTTGCTGAAGAAAGAACAGGACAATAAACGGTTCAAAATACCGCTGGTTCTTCAGGAAACCGTATAAAGAAAAATGCTTAATCATTAGCTACGCCTGCCACCGTCCAGCAGCTGCCTGCCCGGCAGGTTAACCTCACCCGATATGGCCATAAGGCATTATATCCCGCGGCTTCCTATCTTATCAACATACCATCAGTGAGACTACCGGGCGGCGGCAGGGGGCCATTATTGACAGGTCTATAACAAGTAACTACACTAGGGAAAGATGCACAGCAAGAAGGACATCGTCTATACTACAATACTGACCGTTCTCTACATTGTCTGTTTCCCAGTAAACCCCCTCGTTTTGACCGGCGTCATTGAAGTGAATTCATACCTGGTATTAAGCATCTTGGGCGGGGTGGTATGGGCGTTTGGTATGGTGCTCGTCATGGCTCCAATAGTTATGTTTCCCAGACGGGGCGGCGTTCCCAAAGGCAAATCTTTCGCAAGCACCACCCGTCTCGTGGACACGGGCATCTATGCCGTAGTAAGGCATCCACAATACACGGGAGGTATATTCTCCATATTCCTGACCACTTTGCTGTTGTACCCACACTGGCTATTCGGTTTGTTGGGTGCAATTGCTGCTGTACTCACTTATCTTAGCATCGGAGAGGAAGACAAAGTGCTGATTGAGAAGTTCGGAGATGATTATACAGAATACAAAAAAAGAGTCCCCGGCATGAATTTCGCCGCCGGTATTATTAGACTACTGCGCCGCAGGAGAAACCCGAACCATAACCCATAAAATCCATGCTTTTATCAGGAATTTTCTAGTCCAAATGTTCGCCCGGTGGTAGCTAAATCCACCGGGATAATATCCTGAATACTCCCACTATCCTGATAGGAGGGAGCCAAAATGGGAAACAGGATGAAAAACGGGTATCTGGTGCTGTCGCTGCTAATACTTTTGACGACAATCATTCTCTCCATAGCAACCTACAATCGGTGGTGGCAATTACGTTTTGAAGTAGGACCCGTCTACTTTAGCCATCTGCTGGGCTGGATAGGAACCTCTTTCATCGCCCTTTATACCCCCATTTACTACCTTTTAAAACGCCGGGTGCAACGTATATTTAAAACCCTACTCAACATACACACGTTCGGTAATCTAATTGCCTTTACACTCATCTCTACACACTTCTTCCAGCAGATAGGTAGACCGCGGGAGTTCTACCCAGACCTAGGAACCGGACTAGCATTATATATCACCGTATGCCTGATAGTGCTGACAGGGTTCCTGCAAAGATTCCAGCTTGCCAATCGTTTACTAAAGCACTGGCGATTCATACATACCAGCTTAGCCGTTTCCTTCTACATCATCATAATCATTCATATACTTCATGGGCTTGCGGCCATATAGACAAATCGCCAGGATAATTTTTAGTCCAGACGAACTGATATCCCCGTGTTTTTCAGTAGTGACTAAATTCCGCTCCAATTGATTGGATAAACAGCCCTTGGTATAATCCTTATCGTTGGCAACACATAACCAATATTAATAAATAAGAAAGGGAGACTATCGGAGGCTGATATGGAAACGAGAAGACTGGGTAAGACAGGGCACATGAGTAGCATTATAGCCTTTGGGGGCTACGCCCTGAGGCAGATTAACCAGAAGGGAGCTGATACTGCCCTCGAAATGGCTCTCAATAATGGTATCAATCTCGTTGATGTATCTCCAATCTACGGGCAAGCGGAGGCACGCATTGGCTCATGGGTAAAGAGAAACGGAAAAGGGTTCTTCCTCGCCTGCAAGACCACTGAGCGAGATAAAAAGGGAGCATGGGAAAGCCTTAAACAGTCGCTGGAAACACTCAAGGTTGACTTTTTTGACATCTTTCAGCTTCACGGGGTTGATGATATAGAAATCTTAAATATCGCCCTTGGTCCCGGCGGCGCCATGGAAGCAATTCTTGAAGCCAGGGAACAGGGGCTGGTGCGCTGCATCGGTATCACCGGTCATAATCCCCCTGTCCAGAATGAGGCACTTAAACTCTTTGATTTTGATACCGTGATGTTTCCGTTAAACCGTGTGCATGCGGCTCGCCCTACCGATTGGAATAATTTCCTGCCAATACTTAAGACGGCACGACAAAAGGATGTCGGTGTCATGGCCATCAAGTCCATGGCTAAACGCGCCTGGGAGAGCCCTGACGTAACATCCCACTCATACAGTACCTGGTACGAACCCTTTGGGGAAACGGCAGAAATTGAAAAAAGTCTGTGGTATACACTGAGTCAGGATATCACTTGTGCCGTACTGCCTGGCGATTTGCAGCTCTGGCCTAAAATAATTGATGCCGCCAGGAGATTCAAACCGCTGAGTGAAAAGGAGCAACAGGATATTATCACACAGGCGGCACAATATGAGCCGCTTTTTGGCCCTAGTATGGACTAACTGACCCGATTACTGGCGGCTTGTTATTACCACCAATAACCAAGTAAACTGGCATTAATGAACAAAGACACGACATTCCAGTTAGATAAGGAGCTGATAAGAGCGCGCCTTAACAAATATACAAGAAAAGCGTTCCGGATGCTCTCACAGATTGATAAGCCCCGAATTCTGGATGTGGGGTGCGGCTCGGGTGTCCCGACCATGGAACTGGCCAGGTTAAGCACCGGACAAATAACCGGGCTGGACATCAATAAATCTCTTCTGGATAAACTCACGAGAAAGGTCAACAAGGCAGGAATATCAGACCGGGTCAAGACCCTGCACTGCTCAATGTTTGATATGGACTTCCCGGACGAGAGCTTTGACATCATCTGGGCCGAAGGCTCCATATCGGCAATCGGTTTTAAGCGGGGGCTCCAGGAGTGGAAGCGGCTCCTAAAGCCGAAGGGGTTCATGGTAATCCACGACGAACAGGGAAACGTCACACAGAAGCTGGAGCAGATATCCGACTGTGGTTACGAGTTACTTGGCCATTTCACGTTAAGCAAAGACACCTGGCAGGCTGAATACTTCACTCCCCTGGAAGAGCTTATCCGCGAGACCCGGGCAAAACACGCCGACAACCCGAAAATTGCCGAGGAACTTAAAGACGCCCAATGGGAAGTAGACGAGTTCAGGAAACACCCCGAGCGTAACAGCTCGGTCTACTTTGTCATGAGACATGTCGTATAAAGCTGACATTACTATCATCGGGGCCGGCGTGGTGGGGCTGGCAATAGCGGCACAGGTAGCCAGCCAGGACACCGAGGTCTACGTGCTGGAAAAGAACGAGACCTTCGGTCTGGAAACAAGCAGCTGGCACAGCGGTGTCATTCACTCCGGCATCTACTATCCCGAGGGCTCGCTGAAGGCAAAAACGTGCGTCGCCGGAAACCGCATGCTCTACGACCTCTGCGAAAGGTACGACATCGGTTACAGCAGGCTGGGAAAGTTGATAGTGGCATCAAGCGACGAGGAAATCGGGGAACTGAATACACTGCTGGAGAGAGGCCGGAGAAATCGCGCAGAGGGTCTGAGGCTACTCTCAAAAAGGGAGATAAAGGAACTAGAGCCAAACATAGAAGGCATTGCTGCTATCCTGTCGCCGTCAACCGGCATCATAGACTCGCACGCGCTGATGCAGTGCTTCATCGCCATAGCCACGGAAAGCGGCGCTCAAATAGCCTACCAGACCAAAGTAGTCGGAATAGAAAAAGCGACTGACGGATACAGGATTTCGGTAGAAGACCGCACGGGAAGGGCCTCTTTCACCACCAGACTGCTGATAAACTGCTCCGGTCTCCACTGTGACAAGGTGGCCGAGCTGGCCGGGATAGACACCGTCAAAGCCGGGTATGAACTACACTACTGCAAAGGGGAATACTTCAGCCTAGGCAGCAGCAAAAGCAAATTAGTCAAGAGGTTAATATACCCGGTGCCACCACCTAAAATCACCGGCGTCGGGATACACCTTACCCTTGACCTGGACGGCAGGATGAGACTGGGACCCGACATCCAGTACGTAGACAGCATAGATTATACCGTGGACAATCAGCATAAGCAGCTCTTCTACGACTCGGCAAGAAAATTCTTACCCTCCATAGAGTATGAGGACCTGGAACCTGAAATGGCTGGCATCAGACCAAAGCTCCAGAAACCTAATGAAGACATCCGGGACTTCATAATCAGGGACGAAAGTGACAAGGGGCTGCCGGGATTCATCAATCTCATCGGAATTGAGTCCCCCGGTCTGACGGCTTCCCCGGCTATAGCTGAATATGTGCGAAACCTGGTTAAAGAACTACTCGCGAAGTGACAAAGTGCTTCTAATACCAACCGCAGAAACTGCGGTGTCAAAACCTCAAATTCTTCTCCCCGAGTCCTTCCAGTACTTCTCCCTCATCTCTCTTTTCAAAATCTTGCCGGTGGCGTTCTTCGGTAGCTCATCGACAAACTCCACCGACTTTGGCGCTTTGTAGCCGGCCAGTTTCCCCTTGCAAAAAGCAACAAGTTCATCAGCGGTAACGCTTGCTCCTTTCTTCAGAGCCACTACCGCATGAACCTTCTCTACCCAATATGAATCAGGAATACCAATAACAGCTGCTTCCTGAATCGCGGGATGCCCGTAGAGAACCTCCTCCACCTCCCTCGGATAAATATTCTCCCCCCCGGAGATAATCATGTCCTTTTTCCTATCTGCAATATAGATATAGCCCTCTTCGTCGTAGTACCCCATATCCCCCGTGTGAAGCCAACCGTCAACAATGGCAGCCTTTGTATCCTCGGGTTTGTGCCAGTACTCAACCATCATATGATTACTACGTACTGTTATCTCACCCACCTCACCGGGCTTAACATCGTCACCTCTTTCATCCACAATTCTAACCTGCACTCCTATATCCGGCCGACCAGCCGATGTGAGTTTCTTCTGTTCCTTCTCAGGTCTATCCAGAACATTGTGGTCCTCTCTGGACAGGTGAGAGATAGCCGGACCGCTTTCACTCTGCCCGTACCCCTGGGCGAAAATAGGACCGAAAGCCTTCATCCCTTTCTTCAATATCTCCAGGGGCATAGGTGAAGCGCCATACCACAGGAACTTCATAGAGCTGATATCGTACTTATCAAGGTCAGGCACATTAAGCATTGCCGCCAGGTGTGTCGGCACAAAGTCCATATGGGTAGCCTGTTCATCCTGAATGATTTGCAGCGTCTTTACAGCGTCAAAAAACTTCATGATAATATTGCATCCCCCACTGTAAAAGGAACCCCGGAAATGGGTATTGCCCGCAATGTGAAAAAGAGGCGTTATTAAAACACGCTTATCCCCGGGTTGCAGGCCCATATCTATAACCAGAGTTTTACTGTCTTCTATGAAGCGCCGTTGAGTATACAGGGCTCCACGTGGCACACCAGTAGTGCCACTGGTATAAATGATACAAACGGGGTCGTCCTCGCCTACCTTAACATCAGGCTCCTCCCCGGGGTACGATGCCAGTAAGTCACTGTGAGCCCTCATGCCGTCGGTAGAACTTTCAAAAGAGATGAAATTCTTAACCTTAGGCAGACGCGACCTCAATGTATTAGCCACTCCAAATAATTCAGGCCCTACAAAAAGAGTGCTGGCTTCTGAATAATTGATGATATAATCAAGCTCGTCTTCTTTCAACCTGGGATTAAAAGGCGACGCGATGAATCCTCCCTTCATCGCCGCCCCATATACTTCTATAAACTGCAGACAGCTCCAGGATAGAATGCCAAGCACGTCCCCTCTTTTTACTCCCATATCATTCAAGGCATGTACCAGACTATTCACTCTAGCGTTAAACTCAGCAAAGGTTGCCCTCTCATCCTCGTATACAAAAGCTTCCTGGTCTGGATATAGAAGCGCGTTTCTATAGATTATGTCGGCAAAAGTGTCTACATTATACCGAGATAATTCTTTCAATAAAGGACGCTTTGACATAGTTCATGACCTCCTGCAATAAGAATTCTGCGGCCCCGTCCAACTCTAACATGACAGTAAAAAACTTGCAATACAAAATTCTGATGTTGTTTAGCCGATTTTTTACGTATATAATATAGTATAAAACATACCCCGTAACCTCTCAGAGGGAAACATCTATGCCATACATTGAAGCTATCGGCCAGCAATTTGCTGAAGAACTAACCAAGCATAAGGCTGATTACCTGGAGGCTCACCTTGAAGAGAGCCAGACCAGCCACATTACCTACCGCGAAAAAAAGCTGGAATCCACCACCAGGGCAAGCGCCATCGGAGGGAACGTGCGGGCTCTGGTAAAAGGGGGGTGGGGATTTGTCAGCTTCAATAACCTCAACGAGCTTTCAGGCAGAGTAAAGCTGGCGGTAGAGCAGGCGAAATTCGCCGGTAATGAAGAAGTCCAGCTTGCTCCAGCAGCACCGGTTATTGATACGGTGCCCGGCGAGATAGATAGAAATCCGGTAACCATCCCTCTGGCGGAAAAGAAGCAACTGCTGGACGAATATAATGACATTTTCCGTCGCACCTCAAGAATACAAACCTCTATTATTAATTACGGCGACAGCCATAAAAAGCTTGTCTTCGTTAATTCATCAGGCAGCTATATTGAACAGGAGAGGACAGATATTACCCTACGCCTGAGCGCTATAGCTACAAGCGGCAACGAAGTGCAGCAAGTAGGATTAAGCCTGGGTAGCAGCGGCGATTTTGGCTTAATAGAAGGTCTCCACCAGCAGGTGGAGGAGATGTCACAGCGAGCCGTAAAGCTGCTATCAGCACCCCAGGTAAAGGGAGGAGAGTATACGGTGGTACTAGACCCGGTCCTGGCCAGCGTCTTTGTCCATGAAGCCTTTGGGCACCTGTCAGAGGCCGACTTTGTATACGAAAACGACCGACTGAGAGAGATTATGGTCCTGGGTAAAGAGTTCGGCAGTGCCGAGCTCAACATCGTTGACGGGGCGTCTGTACCCGGACTGCGGGGCAGCTATAAGTACGACGACGAAGGCATGCCGGCTACCAAAACCTACCTTATCAGGGAGGGTAAATTAGTCGGCAGGCTTCATTCCATGGAAACCGCCGCCAAGATGAAGGAAAAGCCTACGGGTAACGCCAGAGCTATTAATTATCGTTACCCCCCCATCGTCCGCATGACCAACACCTACATTGAGCCGGGGGCAGCTTCTTTTGAAGACATAATAGGTGATTTTAAAGAGGGAGTATACGCCAAAAACTGGTATGGTGGCATGACCAGTATGGAGATGTTTACCTTCTCGGCTGGCGAAGCCTACATGATTCGCGACGGCAAGCTCGCCGAGATGGTGCGACCGGTGGTGCTCACCGGCAATGTCTTCACCACCCTCAACAATATAGATGCCATTGGTAACGATTTAGAGATGAACCAGGGGGGTGGCTGCGGTAAGGGGGGACAGATGCCCCTCCCCGTTTCCAACGGCAGCCCCCATATCAGAATTCGCCACTGTTTAGTCGGAGGCAAATAGAGTGGAAAACATACTGGCTCAAGCCCTAAGGGTAGCCGAGGACGCCGAGGTATTTACCGCCTCCATAGAGGAAACCCCGGTCCACTTTGAAGCTAACCGCCTGAAGCATATTCAAAGCAAGCAGAGCAGCAGCGTGGCATTGCGTATAATCAGGCAGGGCAAAATCGGCTATGCCGTCACTACGGAGCTGGGCGATACCCAGAAACTGGTTAATGACGCCGTAGAAACAGCCCAGTTTGGCATGCCGTCTAAATTTGAGCTTCCTCGCCTGACTTCCTACCCCCAGATTGATGTCTATGACCCCGATGTAGAATCGGTACCCACGGAGGAAATGGCTAATCTTGGCAAAGAACTGATAGACACTATCAAGGGGCATACTCCAGATATTGTATGTGAAGCCGAAGTGACCAAGGGAATAA
>CAZRDI010000066.1:0-8296 GCA_964598825.1 uncultured Dehalococcoidales bacterium | reverse complement strand
GGCCAGCAGCAGGGCTGCCACCATCAGGCAGCTCAGAATCAACCATAGGAACTTCCTTTTCATATTAACTCTCCTTTTTATTTTAAGGAATATCTTTAAGGAATATCAACGATGGTTAGTTAATATCGTTTATACTCGCGTTATCTACCTCCTTTCTCTACTGGTTGGTAAAACCCCTCTCACTTTGTGTAGCATAGTATTACATTATGCACACCTTGTCAAGGCCCCAAATTGGTTCATAGTACTTAGGTTGCTGGGCGGAGGAGATTATCCGGCAATAGGGAGGAGTTTAGATGTGAGCCGCGGAGGACTCGAACCTCCAACCGACTGGTTAAGAGGTACAATCCCTACCCCGCTACCATAACCCCGGTAATAGAACCTTACGCTCTTTAGGGTAATCTACAAAGTATTTACGATACCAAGCATGATGAGCTCTAGCCCGTGGCACGAGGTTAGCTATCGTCCAGGCAGCAAACGCCAGGCCCGGTAACGACCATGTTGCCACAGCCCATCCGACCCAGGTTAGTATTTCACCAAGGTAATTAGGGCACGAAATCCATCTATACGCCTCACCGTACGGTATCCTGTAATCGGATTCACCCGGTTTGCGCAGTTTGCGGAGAGTGAGGTCTGCACGACGGTTGATAATGAAACCAGCAATAAAGACTACCAGGCCGCTGATGAACCTTACATCTAACAACCATTCATTCGTATAAGCCCCTGACAGTGTGAATATATGGCGACCGTTCAGATAGCCATTCACGGTATTGAATATAAATGCCATTGCTACAACAATGATTGTCATGTGTCTGTCCCGGCCGCGTAAAGTAAACGGGTATATAAAAGCACGGTGAAGGTAGTGAGTCTCCCACATAACCAAAAAAAGGCTCGTGGTAACTGTAATCGGGTTACCGCCAAGAAAGAAAAGCACGGCAAATAAGAACGGTGCCGGTGCCTCCATAATCAGCCAGCCCTTCTTACTACCGATGGCCGAGCCCCAGTTATTACGGACGTAGCGACCATACGGGGCGTTGAAGAAGAACAAAGATATGAAGACTATAATTGCCAGTATGAACCAGCCCAGAATAAGGTTATTGAAGATATCTTGCTCGTTCAAATTCACTCCTCCGGTTGTAACAAGAGCGGCTGTTTTAATTGACCGCTTTTCTCAAACCATCTTAATGTATCGATAATTGTCTCCCGGAAAGGGCGCGGCTGGTAACCCAGGTCGTGAGTAGCTTTATCGTGACTTATCCGGTGGTTACTGTGCAGAGCCTTTATGGAGCCAACTGTGTAAAGCGGCCGCTTCCCGGCTATACGGCTAAAAGCGGTAGAAATGGGAGTGGCAAGGCGAATCAGCCACAGTGGAAGCACTATACGGGGTGCCGGAACGCCGGCTATTTCCGTTACAAGTGCTGCCACTTCGCGTAGTGATACCCAGTGTCCGGAAAGCAGGTAATGGGCGCGTGCCGGCGCTTGTTCTTCGGCCCTTATGGCACACTCCACCACGTCACGGACATCCACCCAGTCAAAGCCACTGGTAACCAGTGCCGGCAGTTTTCCACAGGCAAGAGAAAGTAATACCTCTCCAAAGTGCGATAATTGATAGTCATGGGGACCAACAATTGCTGTCGGGCTCAAAATAACGGCATCCAGTCCTCCTGGAAGCCCACGAAGTACTTCTTTGCAGGCGAGTGCTTTGGACCTTGCGTAGGGGGTGCTGTCAAATTCCGCCCAGGGACGTGATTCGTCAACCCGGACATTCATCGGCTCCTGTACCAGAGCATGGATTGAGCTAAAGTAAACAAGGCGGCGCACGCCACCGCGTATACATGCCTCAATCACATTCCGGGTGCCGATAACGTTGACCCTCTCCAATGGCAGCCAGTCATCCATAGATATGGAGATACGGGCCGCCAGGTGGTAGACAACTTCGGCACCATCAAAGGCACGACTCAAGGAATCAATATCGCAAACGTCGCCGCGAGCAATCTCAATATCCAGACCTTCTAACGATTCGCTGTGCTCATGGACCAGGGCACGCACAGGTCGACCCCTGTCAATTAATGCACGAACGAGATTTGCTCCGACGTGGCCTGAGGCACCGGTTACCACGGTTATCATTTGAACTTAATTATATCATCATTGCATGCGTAATGCGCAAGGCGGATAATTATTGAGGATAGTTTAATTCACTAAATCCGGTTCCTTTCGGTATAACGGGAGATAATCTATGATTATCTTGTTAATAGTTGATATAATAATAACAGCCCCCGCGTATTTATAATGCGGCGACTGAGCAGTTAGCGGTGAAACCACAGGACTGTCTATATGTGTCTGATGGAGGAGCCTACGGTGAATTGGAGAGTGCTCAGCAGATTGGCATGCATGCTGTCCAGATACTGGTATCAGATGGTAATGATAATGAGTTGTACCGTGAAGATTGGAACGGTTCTAAAATCTCATCTTTAAAGGAAGTATTAGAGTTGGTGAAATGAAGAGTATATACGTTGTTACACATACTGAATCAATTCATCATGTTCAAGGTTTGGGGGGAGGATGGTATGATACCTCCCTCACGGAAAATGGTAGGGCTCAAGCTGAAAAAATAGCGGCAGCTCTCTACAAGGAGATAGGAATACAAAATATACCTATATATTCCTCCGACTTAAAGAGATGTGCAGAAATGGCAGACATTTTCTCTAAAACATTCAATAGTAAAGTTATTCTTGATAGAAGCTTAAAGGAAATGAGCTTCGGGGACGCTGAAGGGAAGACTAAAGAGTGGCGGAGTAAGAATATCATTCCTAAACCCGGTAATGGTAACAGCTTAGACCATCATATTTTCGATAACGCTGAATCGAGAAGAGACGTTGGAACGCGAATACAAAATGTCCTCAGTCAAATAGTCAATGAGCCGTATGAGAATGTAATCATAATTACTCACGGACACGCCTTGACGTTTGTCATTATGGCATGGTTAAGAGTACCCATTGAAAATATGGGGCATTGTCATTTTGCAGCCAACCCCGGAGGAGTAACACTCTTGCGCGAGGATGAGTTTTGGGGAGAGAGAAATGTTATATACCTCAATCGGTGTATTACCTAATAAAATGGGGGAATAAGATATATTATTTTGTAGCAGACAGTTCGGGCAGGCGCGTTAGCACTTCTCTCTGAAGGAGCTTACCACCTTACGAAACGAGAGGCACCCTAGGTAACGAAAGTGCCATCGCTCAGCTCTTTAACCGCCGTAGCAGTTCTGGCTGAAGCTACATCATGGGTAGCCACAATAATAGCTACATTTCCTTGCCCGACAATCTCTTTAAGCAAAGCGAAGATTGCCGCACCTGTAGTTGAATCCAGTTCTCCCGTAGGCTCATCGGCCAGGATAAGAGAAGGGTGATGAACCAGTGCCCGGGCTATAGCTACCCGCTGCTGTTCTCCGCCTGAAAGCTCATAAGGTCGATGCCCCGCCCGGCTGCTGACGCCTACCAGTTCAAGGCACTCCTGGGTCCGTCTTTGTCGTTCTCTTCCCCCCCGGCCGGCAATTCGCAGGGGTAGCTCGACGTTTTCGTAGGCCGAGAGCAAGGGAAGCAGAGCAAAGGATTGAAATACAAAGCCAATTTTACGACGCCGCAGCCGGGTCAATTCCCCTTCAGAAAGCTTGGACAGGTCTTGCCCCTGAATATTAATAGTGCCGGAGGTAGGGTGGTCAAACCCTGCCAACAGGTTAAGCAAGGTAGTCTTACCGGAACCAGACCTGCCGGTGACGATGAACAGCTGACCGGAAAAGACCTCCATGTCCACGTCGTGGAGGGCTCTTACCTGCTCAGAGCCAAAGCTAAACACCCTTTCCAGGTTATGAGTTGAAACCAGAGGCGTATCTGTCACCTGCCCTCTCCCTTCTGGCTCTCCTCGGGCCAGACATCAATATGGTCTTCGTCCAGTAGAATCCTCACTCGCTCTTTCAAGTTCAACTTGTCCAGATAGTCCCTGGGAATCTGAAGTCGGCCGACATTATCTACAATGACGAACTCATCAACATTATCCCCGGGCCTGCGGATAGCTTCCAGACTGGTTCTGCCGTCGCGGATAGTCACTATCCGGTTCACCTTGTTTATAATACGAATGTCGTGGGTTACGATGACGATGGTAACTCCGTAGACCTCGTTTAGAGAACGGAACACGTCAAAAATAGCCTCTGACGTCTGGCTGTCCAGCTCTCCAGAAGGCTCGTCAGCCAGCAGAAGCGGGGGGCTATGGGCTAAGGCGACAGCAATAGCCACCCGCTGTTGCTCACCACCGGACAAACGGTCTGGCCTGTGGTGCATCCTGATACCCAGTCCTACTGCCTCCAGTATCTCCTGTGCCCGTTTCCGTCGTTTCCTTTTAGGCCACTCCAGTAAAATGAGGGGCAGTTCCACGTTTTGAAATGCCGAAAGGTAAGGGATAAGATTTCTCCCCGCCTGTTGCCATAGAAAGCCCACACCCTGACGCCTGTAGCTAATCAGGTCACGGCCCGACATTTTGAGAAGGTCTCTTTTTCCCACAACGACCTTACCAGCCGATGGCGCGTCCAGCCCTCCAAGGATGTTGAGCAAAGTGGTCTTACCGCTGCCGCTGGCTCCAACAATAGCCATAAGCTCGCCTAACTTCACCTTGAGGTCTAAACCGCGCAGGGCCACCACCTCAAGGTCAGCTACCTTGTAGATTTTGAACAGGTCTTCACAAACTATGTAGTAACCATTACCCTCAGAACCAGTCATCTTTCACCTTCTCATAAGTTCCTTAAAAGATAGCCTTACTCATCTCCCATCCTCAGCGTTCGGTGGAGGGCCACCCGTCGGAAGAATAAGACGACCAGGGAAATAGTAATGATGAACGCGACAATAAGAATGATATAGGCTATGCCTATGGTGGACCAATCAGTAACAGGAGTAAAGGGAGGCACTACCCTTTGCCCACTCTCAGTAAGTTGGAGGAAAGGCATCATGATAGTGCTGAGTTTGAGTCCTATAAACGTGCCTATTCCCATGCCAGCCCCAATAGCAAAGAGTTGCTCTAGGCAGACCAGGCTGATTATCTGACGCAGGGAAAAACCAATCGTCCTCAGGATGGCAAATTCCAATTGCCGTCCCCGTGCCGAGAGATAAGCATATACCACAAACCCCAGACCGCTAACCAGGGTCACCCCGATGAAAGCAATTAGAAGGACCCCGCCCCAGCCGGCGGCTATAAGGGGGTCGGCCTTCAGCTCCGATAGCATCTCGGTCTGGTCATACAGTGTGTGCGCTCTGTACCCCCCCGAGTTCAGGACATCAATAACGGCCGCCCGCTGTTCCTCATCATCGGTAACTTGGAGCCATACCTCGTTCGGGTAATAGCGTGTAGCCCTGCCCAGCACTAGGTTTCTCGTGGTTATTACCCGGTCAACGTTGGTAATCACAAACCCCTTGTCTTCGGGGTCAAGTGTAGGGAAGTAGTCCACAACGTCCTTGATTACCACGGACATAAACTGGCCGGGCATGCGAATGTAAACCTCGCTATCCACGGAGAGGTTTGCGCTATCCATAAGAGAGCGGCTGGCAAGAATAACCAGGGGTCTGGTGTCTAAATTAGGGTATATAGCCCTGTAGCCGAAAGTTCGGCGGGGAGCCCAGTTTAACTCCCCTGAAGCGGTGCCGCTGTGAACCACATCTGTATCAATAGTGAGGGTGTCCCTGGTTACGGTTGCCGCTGAAATACTCATGGTGGGGTCCTCTATAGAAGTGGCCCACTCGCTCACGTCTTCAAAGTCCTCTATTATCACCGGCTCGGAGGAGGAGGACACACGGACCTGAAGGTCATCTAAGTAAATCCCCTCTGGAACTTCTCGTGATGCACTGCTACCCTGTTTCATCCTTGCGTATATGAACTGGAGTCTGAGTGGGGGGATGGCCGGGCGGATTGCCTCTCCCTTTCCCAGGTTCGTCTCCAGATACTGCCAGCCCTCCGAGGCAGGCGAGCCGAGCTCATAGTCAATATAGTAGCCCGAGCCGTCTTCAATCATGGCGTAAAGGGTCAAACTGGTATGCACTTCTACAGGGCATACCCAGATGCCGATACTTTCGGTATCCTCCGGCAAGGCCAACCCCTGCTCAACGGGTTGGTCCTCCGCCAGCAACTCCATGAGTTCAGGCAGGGATTTCTCCGAAAAGTCGTCCCTGTACCAGGTAACCTCCCCGAAGGTCTCCGGGTCAATAGCCAGCATGGTGAAATTCACCTGAGCAGACAGTGTTCCCACCATTCCGTCTTCCCTTAAAGCGGCGCTGACGCCTTCAACGCCCTGGATGCTTGAATAGCGCTCAATTAGAGCGTCCTTTCCCGTGTGAGTCGCATACAACTGCTCAATGCGGACATCGCTTCCCGTGGAATACATAGTCCGGTCAATATAGCTCTGCTCCAGGGTGCCAAGAAAGCTGGAAGCGAACATACCCACACTTGCCGCCATCATCAATAGAAGAATCAGTCGCCCATAATGAATAGGGTTTCGTGCCATATACCACAGGCTAAGCACCCACGGGGCATTCGTCACATATCTGCCAACCCTTGCTGCTAGGGCAAGTATGACAGGGAACAGGCGAAGAAAGACAATGGCAACAGCAATCATCAAAAGCATGGGAGTTATCATAAGTAGCGGGTCAATGCCCAGCCCCCCGAAGATGCTAATAGTGAGCAGCGAGCCGCGCTCTCTCAGTTCCCAGAATAACATCCCGCCAAAGGCTAATATAACCAGGTCCAGGTAGAAGCGCTGCCAGAAAGGTGCTCTCGGCGGGCGGGCAGCATGCTGTCTTTGATGCACCACGCCAAGACGTGCCGCCTGAAAGGCAGGTATTAAAAAAGCAAGTAAGCAAAGTACGGCTGCACCTGCCGCCAACAGGAAAACCGAGCCCGAGAACCTTATGGGTAAAAGCCCTCCCCCGGTCAGGGGGAAGAAGGGGGCGGTTTTACCTAAAAAGCTGAATACAAGGGCGCCCAGGAAGGGGCCCACAGCTCCGCCAATGGCACTTATTAAAAGACCTTCCATGAAATAGACACCAAGGATTTGCCCCGTGCTGGCACCCCGACTTCTTAATAGAGCGATTTCCCCCGATTGTCTATCGATAACCATGTTGGCAACCGTAGCCACGTAATAAAGAACGATACCCACAATCTGGAATACGAGGAGGAACAGGGGAATCTGGGTGAACAACCGCTTTTGCTGATAAGTGGAAATAACTCCATCCAGTATGGTAAACTTTTGGCTCTGGGGTAGCTCCGCGATGAGTTGTTTTTCCATGCGGTCAATAGCGCCTTTGAGTGCTTCCGCGTTTTGCGTGTTTATCCGGGTGATGTCTACATAGTAAAACCAGTGATAGGTGACGTTTGTCAGGGGTATGATGCGGCCAACGCCTTCAAAAAGGGTCTGTTCCGGAATAAATAGCGGCGCTGTAATCCAGTCATTCCCCGTCACGGTGAATATGTCTGTATAAAGGAACCAGTATTCCTCCTCAGGGTCAGTAGGTTCAATAATCCCCGTAAGATTGATGGTAATCTGTTGTTGAGGGTCGGCCCAGGGATGGATGAAAATAAGGCGGTCGCCAACCCCGACGCCAAACATCTCCGCCGTCTCGCTGCCAATCATAGCCTCGATTTCCAGGGCGGATTCCGCCTCCGGGTCGGCCAGCGCACTGATGTCCTCATCGGAAAAGCTGACCGGTTCGGCATGGCGCCCCTCTAACAGTGTTATGTGCGCCTCTAGGTTGGTGAAGACATGGAAGTGTCCCCTGGGTCTGTAGGCATCGGTGGGAATGGGGCGGTCTGCCCAGGCGGCGTAGAAGGTCTGACTCTGAATCCATCTTTCCTCCTGGCGGATGAGTTCTCCGATGTTCCGCGATACCTGTCGGTCGATGAATGCTGAATCCGTTCTGTACACGTCGGGGTTGATGGTATAGTTGGGAGCACGGATGTGTACGTCCAGGAGTTCGATGGCTTCATCTTGCAGGGCGTGGGCTAGCCCCAAATCGCTTAGGGCGTTAGAGTAAAAAGGGGTACTGGAGAGGAGGGCAACGGCCACAAGTATACCGACAATGATGCTAGAGAGGAGCCGCCAGTTAGCGAGGCTTCTTCTAATAACGAGTTGCCAGGCGGAAAAGAAGAGCGACATTTCAGAGTAAGTGTATCAGAAAAGAGAGGTTTTAACAATAGTTACTATATAGCCTCAAAAATGGTGAGCCGCACAGGAGTCGAACCTGTAACCTGCTGATTAAGAGTC
>CAZRDI010000065.1:0-8352 GCA_964598825.1 uncultured Dehalococcoidales bacterium | reverse complement strand
GCACCACCATTGCCCCCACCGGCACCCTGAGCATAATCGCCGGCTGCTCCAGCGGTATTGAGCCTCTATTTGCCCTGAGCTACACCAGAAACATCCTGGACGGCGCCCAGCTTATAGAAGTAAACCCCTATTTTGAAGAAGCCGCCAAGCAGGGAGGTTTCTACTCAGATGAGCTTATGCAGCAGCTAGCCTCGGGAACCAAGCTCCACGACATTGAGAATATACCTGATAACATCAAGCGGCTATTTGTCACCGCCCACCAGATCAGCCCGGAATGGCACATCAGGATGCAGGCCGCTTTCCAGAGGTCCACTGACAACGCTGTATCCAAAACGGTCAACTTCCCCCAGGAAGCCCCCAGAGAAGATATAGCCAAGGTGTACATGATGGCTTACGAAGAAGGGCTGAAAGGGATAACCATCTACCGGGATAGAAGCCGCGATACGCAGGTACTGACTACAGGCAAAGCAGCCAAAAAGACGGAGGGTGCCAGGCTTACCCCCAGGAAGAGGTCAAAATTAACCACCGGAGTAACAGAAAAGGTAACTACCGGCTGCGGCAGCCTCTACGTAACCGTGAACTCCGATGAGCAGGGGATATGCGAGGTCTTTTCCCATCTGGGCAAGACCGGCGGCTGTGCCGCCGCCCAGCTTGAAGCCACCTGCCGGCTCATTTCCCTGGCTTTAAGGTCAGGGGTAGATGTAGCCTCAGCGGTTAAGCAGCTACGCGGCATCCGCTGCCCATCCATCGCCTGGGAGGACGGCAAGTCCATCCTCTCCTGTGCCGACGCCATTGCCAGCGTGCTGGAAAAACACGCCACGGGCTATGACGGCAAACCCAGGATGGAGGACTACGGGACAAAGAACTTTGCCGGGCAGTGCCCCGAGTGCGGCAACCTGCTCATCTACCAG
The DNA here is from genome assembly GCA_964598825.1 of uncultured Dehalococcoidales bacterium. GTDB lineage: Bacteria > Chloroflexota > Dehalococcoidia > Dehalococcoidales > JAUXAP01 > JAUXAP01. The sequence continues at coordinate 7,441 of CAZRDI010000065.1, read as the reverse complement.
GAAGGCTGCTTCATCTGCCCTTCCTGCGGCTATACCAAGTGCTAGAAATATAAGAAGGTACGAATCCAAGCCAGGTCAAGCGACTCTAGCTTCCTAAACCCTTCTCTTGGCTCCTGTCCCGCTGTAACACACCGTCCCCCATTCGCAATTTTATCCCCACAGGCTATATAATGGTAAGCGCAGAAAGGAGCTTACTCTATGCAAGCAGTCAATAAAGAACAGATGCGCCAGCTAATGAAAGTAGCCCTGGGGGAAGCGGAAGCCGATTTAGCCATAGTCAACGGGGACGTGGTGAATGTCTACACCGGGGAGGTGCTGAGGGGGGACACCGTCCTTATCAAAGGAAACAGGATTGCCTATGTGGGCAAGAACGCCACCAGAGCCATCGGCTCCTCAACCCGGGTCATTGATGCCGCCGGCAAGACCCTCATACCCGGACTGATTGATGGTCACACTCATATCTGGCAATTCTCCGTAAACGAACTCCTGAAATATTGCATGAAAGGCGGCACTACAACTATTGTTACCGAGACTATGGAAATTGCCTTCGTCCTGGGGTACACAGGAATTGTCCAAACCCTGAGAGCTTATAAGAATCAACCCATAAAAATCTTCGCCACCGCCCCATCGATGATTAGCATAAGCCCGGTAGCCAAGCAACACCCCATTACCTTCAAGGAACTGGGCAAACTACTCAGAAGAAAGGATATTATCGGCCTGGGCGAATCGTACTGGGGCGGAGTCGTTGACGGCGATGAAAGAGTCCTCAGCTTCATGGCAGAGACAGCAAGGGCTGGTAAGACGCTTGATGGGCATAGCGCCGGTGCCAGCGGTAACAAGCTACAGGCTTATATAACCACCGGCGTAACCTCCTGCCACGAACCGATAAGCGCCGAGGAGGTTATGGAACGGCTAAGATTAGGCATGTTTGTCCTGGTACGGGAGGGCAACATAAGGAAAGAGCTGGACGCTGTAGCCCGGATAAAGGACGAGAATATTGATTTCAGACGGCTTGCACTAGCCACTGACGGGTTCAGCGCATCTCAACTCATCACCGATGGGTATATGGAGTGTCTGCTGCAGAAAGCCATCAAACTCGACTTCGACCCAATCGTGGCTATACAAATGGTAACCATAAATCCCGCCCAGCGCTTTGCCTTGGATGACGTTATAGGCGGTATTGCTCCGGGCAAGTATGCCGATATTGTTATTATTCCCGACCTGCGAACCATTCAAGCCGAGTATGTTATCAGCAACGGGCGGGTGATAGCTAAAAACGGCAAGCTGCTTGTCCAACCAAGAAAACACAATTACCCCAAATCAATGCGAAAAACCGTGCACCTGCCCCGGGATTTTGAGGCTGACGACTTTGCCATCCCGGTGGAAAGCACCCGCAATCAGGTTAAGGTAAGGGTGATAGACCAGGTTACCAATCTGGTTACTATGGAAGCACTCGTGGATATGCAGGTATCAAACGGTCAGCTTCAACCGGATGTTAGTAACGATATATTAAAGGTAGCCGTCATTGAACGAATGTATATGCCGGGCAAGACCTTCACCGGCTTAATCAGGGGAATTGGCTTAAGGGAGGGAGCCATGGCTAGCAGCATGGCCTGGGATTGCTGCGCCATTGTAGTAGCGGGCGCCAGTGAAGCCGATATGGCGCAGGCGGTAAACAGAATCAGAGAGATGGATGGAGGCACTGTGGTCTGTGCCGGAGGCAAAATACTAGCTGAAATAGCGCTCCCCGTGGGTGGTATGATTTCTACACAACCCGCGGAAACCGTAGCCCGCCAATTCCACGATATCCAGCAGGCCGCCGCCGGCCTGGGTTTTCCTTTCCCTGATATGGCAGTTACACTAAACGTCTTAACTACTCCAGCCATACCGTTCTTACGCATAACCGAGCACGGACTGGTGGACATCAAGACTAACAGTCTCGTCGATCTGGTCGTTGGCTGACGGGACAGGAGGCCACTTCATGACCTGGGCTAAAGCTAAAAAAGCCAGACAACAGCTTACCAGGGAAAAGGGTACCATTATCAAGGACTGGGGAGGCAGAACCCCCATAGCTCTTATATATCCGAATTCTTACTATCTGGGCATGTCTAACCTGGGAATCCATGCCATTTACAGCCTCCTGAACAGCTACGGTAAGGTTGTCTGCGAAAGAGCCTTCTGGGAAAAAGAGAATAGAGACAGCCAGATGCCCGCCCTATCCCTGGAATCCCAGCGCCCGCTTTCCGACTTTGCTGTCCTTGCCTTTTCCGTCACCTACGAGCTTGACTACTTCAATGTAGCGCAAATACTTAAAGCCAGCGGCATACCCTTATATGCCGCCGACCGTGACGAGAGACATCCGGTGGTCATAGCCGGCGGCCCCTGCATCACCGTTAACCCCATGCCCCTATCCCCCTTCTTTGACTGCCTGTGCATCGGTGAGGCGGAGCCGATACTACCCCCCCTAATCGCCACACTGGAAGAAGGCATCGGCGGCAAGCGAGACGAGCTGTTAGAGGCTCTGGACTCCCTGGATGGGGTTTATGTCCCTCTTGTGCACTCAGGGGCTCCGGTGGCCCGCCAGAGGGCAACCAACCTGGATGATTTCCCTGTTCACTCCGCCATACTCACTCCGGACACCGAACTGGGCAAGCTCTACCTCATTGAGATAGAGCGGGGCTGCAACTGGAACTGCCGCTTCTGCCTTACCAGCCAGGCATTTTGTCCCATACGCTTCCGTTCGGTAAATAAGCTAGTAGCCCAGGCCAAGCTGGCGCTTAAATTTAGAAAGCGTCTGGGGCTGGTAGGACCCGATGTTTCCAGCCACCCTCAAATTGAGGAACTGGTAACCAGACTAAACCGGATGGGGGCTGAGCTTTCCGTCAGTTCACTGCGGATAAAACCCCTCTCCCCCGTAGTGCTGAGAGAAATGGCTAAGGGGGGAGCAAAGACTATCACTCTCGCCCCGGAGGCCGGCTCTCAGCGCCTGCGCCAGATAATCAGAAAGGGCATATCTGAAAAGGATATCCTGGAATCAATGGACAAGGTGGCTAAAGAGGGCATAAAACAGCTCAAGCTCTATTTCATGATTGGCTTACCCTCCGAGACCGATGAAGACATAGAGGAAATCATTAACCTGGCTCTCAGATGCAAGAACATTCTTGATAGGCAACAGAGCGGCTGCCGCATCACCCTCAGTATTGCCCCCTTTGTGCCCAAGGCAGGCACGCCCTTCCAGTGGCTACCCATGGCGCCACTATCCACGCTGAACCACCGCCTGTACCTGCTGAAAAACAGCCTGCCGCCAAAGGGTATTAAGCTAAAATGTGAAAGCCCGTCGTGGAGCGAGGTCCAAGCAGTCCTGGCCCGGGGCGATGCCAAACTGGCCGAGGTGCTGGCTGACACGGAAAGGGTATCGCTATCCGGCTGGAGGCAGGCGGCAAAAAAACACCACCTGGATACCGACTTCTACGCTCACCGTAAATGGGACACCACTCAAGAACTGCCGTGGGCAATAATTGACCTGGGCAACGAGCCCGGCTACCTGGCAGCCGAACTGGAGAGAACGCTGGCTCAAACTCACACTGCGTCAGATAACTAAAGATACTTTATGTCAAGCGGCACGTGGCAGGCATAGCATTGATTAAACGCCCATCACCAGCTAGAATAGACACCGACAGCTTATTATGAAACTGAAACTTATTGGCGTGGCCGTCCTTTTGTCCGTATCCCTGCTCTACGGTTGCGGCGGGCAAACTACAACAGACCCCGACGCCCTTACCCCATGCCAGGTTGATTCTTCTATGGTAGACCAGGTAGTCAAAGTAAGAGGCGAGATACTCTGGGTTGTCCAGAACCCCGGCGGACTGGGAGGGCTGTATTTCACACTTGGCGACGGTACGGGTGAAGTGGGCGTCCGGATACAGAGCCAGGTCTGGGAGACCCTTGATGAGAGCGAAAAAGCCCAGTTTGAAGAGGGCAAGACCGTAACCGCGGAAGGGGTGCTGTTCCCGGCAGGCGGAGAGCTGGTTGTAATCTTCGGTGAAGACTCTGCGTCATCACCTACAATACCCGATGACATGGAATGAAAAAAGGAACGTTTTTAGATAGCCAGAAGCACTGTGGTCAGTAAAACATATATGGCAGTTCACAACCAGCAACGAATCTGCCCGCTTCAGAACAGAGAAAAGTTACTCCTTCGGCAATATCCTGCGGAGTTACATTGTTACGTTCCTTCCACTTTTGCTCATGATCACAGAGTTCGATGGCTTCCTCTAAACTGGTTACTTCTGCCACAGGACCCGGAGCGATTATGTTAACAGTGACACCGTGTGACCACGCATCATCGCACGCACGAAGTATGGCGTGAGTGCGTGACGCTTTAGCTGCATCATAAGCAAATGACGGTGAACGTTTGGAAAAACCCATAGATATACCGATGAGCCTGCCCCATCTCCGTTCGTACATACCGGGTAGAACAAGCGGCATCAAGTTGTAGAGTGGAGCTATTTCCTGATACATATCGTCCAATGCACCTTTCACGTTCAGTTTGTCAATGGTTTCAGTGTGCCAATCAGCCCCCGGTCCAATAATGCAGATGTCAACCTGCCCGAATTGTCGAGTTGTTTTTTCAACCATAGCTTCACATTCTTCAAGCTTGAAGACATCAGCCCCAACGGCCAGTGCCCGTCCACCTTGTTGCTGGATATACGAAACAATCTCTCCAGCCTCTTTGGCACTAGACAGGTAGTTCACAACCACCTTGGCACCCTCACGGGCTAGAGTAAGGGCAATACTGCGTCCCATACCGTTACCGGCAGCGCCGGTAACAATGGCAACTTTGTCTTTGCACTCCATATCTAACCTCCTACGGTATAGCGGCCTGATTTACGATAAATAGAAGATAATATCACCAAGAAGCCTTTGTCCATATTTGACTGTCTTATTATCTTCGGTGACATTTACTACGGAAAAGCAGCAGCCATTGTCATTATAACATCTGTAAATTTGTGAAAAAAGGAACAGTATTTACCTACAGGCTCTCAGCCCATTTGACGGCGTTCAGGAAAACCTGAAAGCCATCCCCATACTCTTTAGCCCCTCGCCTCGTCCACTGCGGGTGCTGGGTACCGCGGATGTGGCGCTCGGGGTGGGGCATCAGGGCAAAAACACGTCCCGAGGCATCACAGATACCGGCAATGTTTTCCACCGAGCCGTTAGGATTATGCGGATAGCCAGCACTCCTGTCTCCATGCTCATCAGTGTAATAAACAACCACGTTTAGCTTCGCCAGCACCTCAGGGTCAGCCACAAATTTACCTTCGCCGTGGGCAACCGGGACATACAGGCTGTCCATATCCCTGGTAAATATGCAGGGGCTTTCCTTGTTCACCCCCAGATGCACCCAGCGACACTCAAATTTACCCGAATCGTTAGCCGCCAGAGTCAATTGCAGCGCAACACCATCCGACAAGCCGGGGAGAATGCCAGCCTTCACCAGCACCTGGAAGCCGTTACAGATACCCAGAATAAGCCCCCCACCCTCAACAAACCGCTTAATATCCTCACCTAGTTTCAGGTTGAGTTCATTGGCTAATATCTTACCGGCGGCTATATCATCCCCATAGGTAAAGCCGCCAGGAATAACCATTATCTGATAGTCGGTGAGGCGCTGCTCGCGGCTGATGAGACGGTTAACATGAACCGTTGACACCTCCGCCCCCGCCTGCTCAAAGGCAAAAACAGTCTCAACATCACAGTTTGTGCCCGGTGCCCGCAGTATCAGTGTCTTTACCTTACTCATATTTCTACCAGCGAAGGGGACGCTGCCACGCCTCCTTCAACTCGTTAATTGATTCAGCCAGAACCCGACTGCCATCCAGCCCCGATACCTCAAGTACTCCCGAATCGTTAACCTGACCGATTTCAGCCAGAGCTACCCCGCTCATTGTCTTCTCAAACTCATCCTTACTATCCGGCGCCACCTCAACCAAAAAACGGCTGTTTGACTCGGAGAAGAGTATGAAATCGTCCCTGTCCACAGGCTCACCGAGCGGGACCGCCTCCAGGCGGATAGTTGCCCCCAGCCCCCCGGCGAATGCCATCTCGGCAACGGCAACACCAATACCACCCTCGCTGCAATCATGACATGCTTTCACCAAGCCCTTCTCCGTAGCCACACTCAATCTATTCATCAGTTCCTTTGCGCGCTGTGGATTCACCTTTGGCACAGTGTTCCCGGTAAAACCACGGGTTCTAAAATACTCGGAACCGCCCAGCTCGTTATAAGTCGCACCGACTATGTAAATCAAACCGCCAGCCTTCTTTAAGTCCATCGATACCGCCCGACTAACATCTTCCATCACCCCGATAGCGGAGATTAGCAGAGTATGGGGGATAGAGATAATCTCTCCATCTGACTCAAACTCATTATTAAGGCTATCCTTACCGGAAATAAAGGGGGTCTCGTAGACAATAGCCATATCGTAGCACGCCTGCGCCGCCCGGACTAAAGCTCCCATCATCTCCGGCCGACGGGTATCACCCCAGCAGAAATTATCAAGCAAGGCGACCTGCTTAAGACTGCCACCGACGGCTATAATTTGCCGTAACGCTTCATCAATAGCGGACGCCGCCATCCAGTACGGGTCTATATCTCCATATCCGGGATTTATGCCGTTAGAGATAATCACACCCTTCCGGGAATCCAGAATCGGTTTGATAATAGCAGCATCGCCCGGGCCGTCATTATCCTTTCCCACCATGGGTTTGAGGACGCTACCGCCCTGCACCTCATGGTCATACTGGCGTATGACCCACTCCTTGCTACAGGTGTTCCACGACCCGAGAACCTGAAGCAGAGCCTCACCCAGGTCCTGCGGCTGAACAAAATCAGGCTCGGTATGCCGGGGTTGCTCCCACACCGCCTCGCTCTCCATCTGCGGCAGGCCCTCATGCAAAAACTCCATATCAAGGTCACAAACCAGATTTCCGTTATAAAGAAGCTGGAGTTTGCGATCGCTGGTAAACTCGCCAATAACGGCCACCTCCACATCCTCGCTGGCAAAAAGAGTCATCAACTCTTCTATACATTCGGGGGGAACCGCTAATAACATCCGCTCCTGAGACTCGGACACCCATATCTCCTCGTAGGAGAGCCCGGCATACTTCAGCGGCACCTTCTCCAGATAAACACGCACGCCGGTCTCGGCAGCCATCTCCCCCACCGCCGATGACAACCCCCCACCACCGCAGTCGGTTATCCTTGCGTACAGCCCGCGGTCTCTGGCTTCAAGCAGAATATCAATGAGCCTCTTCTCCACAATGGGGTTACCAATCTGGACCGAGGTATAGGAAGCCTCCCCCGACTCATCGGTAAGCTGCTCGGAGGCAAATGTTACCCCGTGTATGCCATCACGTCCCGTCCTGCCCCCAGCCACCA
>CAZRDI010000064.1:0-8397 GCA_964598825.1 uncultured Dehalococcoidales bacterium | reverse complement strand
CTGTTCTGATACCAGAAAAAATAGGCTCCGAGCTAGCTCGGAGCCTATTTGGTTAGATTACCGTTACGAAGTGAAAATCGATTAACTCCCGACCTGCTTAATCTGATAGCGCAGCTTACCGGCCGGAACTGTTATTTCCACCGTTTCCCCCGCACTGCGACCAATAATAGCTTTACCGATGGGTGAAACACTGGACACCTTACCCTTGGTCGGGTCTACCTCACGGGGACCGACGAGTGTGTAACGCAGCTCCTCGCCGGAAGCCAGGTCATGGAGGACAACACTATTACCGATACCTACCTTGGTAGTAGTAACCTCCTGCTTACCATCAATGATAACCGCCGACTTGAGAGCTTCCTCCAGCCCTACAATCCGCATCTCCAAGTGCTGACGCTGCTCTTTAGCGGCTTGCAGAGGGGCATTCTCACGAAAGTCCTTATCAGCCGCCGCCAGGCGCATCTCATCAATAGCCTGAGAACGCCTATCCTTAAGGGTAACCAGCTCAGCCTCCAGTTTAGTGTATCCCTCCTGAGTCATAGAGATAGACTGCGGTAAACGCCGCCTGGGTGAAGAGCGCAATGTGGTTTTCTTCTTAGCCTTAAGGTGGGTAGCCAGGTTACCCTTGCTCCACCCTTCCTTCTTAGCATAAACCAGAAAGGCTCGCACCAGGGCAAGCTTTCTTACATAATCGGTATCCGATAAGGACAACCGCTCAGCGTAGTTAGCCACCTCAGGAGCAGTAAGTCCAACCAGAGGTCGCTCCCACCCATACCAGCGAACAAATCTATATATCTCCTGCTGACTTGTCCCTATCTCCTCAGATGGCAGACCGCTTAGAAAGCTGCCAGCCGCCTCCCCCAAACTCGGATTCTGGTTACCGCTATTCATCTCTAACTCATCTTCATGAATACTATCAGACTTAGTCTCACTTATTCTAAACGTTAACTACAAGTTGGTCAATCTACAATCGAAAAGGAATCTTTACCGCCTTAATAGCCCTGGTCAATACCCCGTTTCTCACCAATTTCGATATCGCTTCGCCGTGCCAGTCAAAAGATATATCATCGGTATTACTCAAGACTTCATCAACGCCACTGGATTTTGTTATGTCAAATACCCTGTCCAGATTACGGTCACTCAAACGCTCATAAAATTTACGGGCATACTGGCCTACTTTCAACTCCCGCCCCAGCTTACTCTTCCATCCTCGCTCGTAGTTAGCCAGACTTTTAGCCGACAGGTCATCAGCGGCTAAAGCACGCTGCAAATTGTTAGCTGCTATATCGGCACACAGCAAGCCGTAGTAGATACCGCCACCGGTGGTTGGCTTAACCTGTCCGGCCGCATCCCCCACCACCAATAGCCGGTTACTATAAGTTTTAGACAAAGTTCCCAACGGAATTGCCTTATAACGTATCTTAGCCTCAGCCGAGACTATTTTCCCCTCAGCCAGCAGGGACGATAACAGCTTTCTCATGTAAGACCCCGTACTGCGGCGCGATGCCAGCCCCACCAGAGCTTTTGGCAACGCAGTGGGCACAAGCCATGCAAAAAAGGCGGGAGCGCACTCCCGGCCCAGATAGACCTCTATCCCGTCTACCCTTACCGTTTCTACCTCAGCCTGGGCTCCCATGACGAAATCGCCAATATTACCCAGGCCAAGCCTCCCGGTAAACCTAGAGGCAAAGCCAGAGGCAATAACTACCACTCTTGCCTCCAGATTCAACCCTTTTCCCTGACGAATCGCCTCAACTTCAACCCTATCGTCCCCAACCTTTACATCCTTAACCAGACTGCCCAGCACATACTCCGCACCCTTGTCCTGCGCCCGCACTGCCATTGCCATATCTAAAGCGGCACGGTCTATAACACAGGCCGGCGGCTTCTCCCGCCACAGCCTGAGCCACCTTCCTGAAGGCGGAAACAACGTGGCACCGTTTGCCCACCTAAAAATAACATTTTCATCAATATCAAATTCACTAACACACTCCCGACTAATAACACCGGTGCAGCAAACCGGCTCGCCAAATGTCTCTTTTCGCTCCAGCACCACCACCCCATGCCCCACATCAGCCAGCTTATACGCCAGATAACTCCCTACCGGACCAGCCCCAACAACAATTACGTCATACAATTTCAGCTTCCTCCAGAGCGTATCGGCTTATCGTGAGAATCGTTACTCTCCGGCCTGAAACGGAGGCGGAGAAGTGCCATCAGGCTATCGCGGGTGACCAACCCGATAACCCTGCCCTCGCTTATCACCAGCATCTGCTCCATACCGGCTCCATTCATCTGCTCCAGTACACCTAGAGCATCCTGTTCGGGACGGGCTACCCTTAGCCTGTCAACCGGCGTCATTATCTCTCCTGCCTGAGTCACATCCTTATCCTGCTGAGAAACAGTTTTGATATCGTTTAACGTCACGACCCCCCTCAACTCGCCCCCATCAACCACCAGGAAACAACGTTGCCCACCAGCGAAAACGTATTCCTGAACAAGCTGACTAACGGTAATAGCGGGAGAGACTACAGGACAGACATCGGTCACCGCCTGTGAAACGGTGAACCCGTGAAGTGCTTCACGCCATTGCACCTGACGATAGCTAACCGAGGCAGCGTTCAGTAAGAACCCCCCGATAAAAGCAATCCACAGACCGTTAACCCACGACAAATCCAATGGCTGCAGGAAGATTATCACAACACCGCCGGCAATGAAAAGCAGGCCCACACCCTGCCCTACACGGCTGGCAACCCGGGTAGAACTCCCATAGCTACCGGTAACGCTCCAGAGAACGGAACGAAAAACACGACCACCGTCCAGCGGGAAACCCGGAATCAGATTGAATACAGCCAGCGCCACGTTTACTATCGCCAGCGAGAGAGCCATAGCCGCCACGGGTGGAACTACGTTTCGGGTAAGGAACCAGAGCAAAGCAAACAAGCCACCGATTACCAGGCTACAAACGGGACCAGCCAGTGCCATTAAAAGTTCAGCTCTGGGTTTCTTTGCCTCCCTGGTCATCTGAGCAACACCGCCGAAGATGAAAAGGGTGATGCTTTTTATAGGAATGCCGTTTACCCTGCCCACAAGGCTGTGAGCTAATTCGTGAGCGACTACCGAGGCAAAAAACAGCAGACTGGTCACCGTGCCCATAACCCAGTAAAGCGCCGATGACCACCCCGGGTACTCAAAAGGAAAGACCTGCCATGAAAACGAGACCGTTATCAGTATAAATATTATGAACCAGCTATAGTGAATTCTGAACTGTATGCCAAAGAGCTTGCCTAAATTAAATGCATTACCCATCTTAAAACGCAGTGTCTTCCCCAAGTTATCGCAAAATTTCCACGGCAACTTCGGCAGCCCGCTTCCCGGAGAGAAGCATGCCCCCAAAGATAGGCCCCATCCTGGGTGCTCCAAGAACAGCATTAGCTGCCATGCCGGCAACTATCAGACCGGGATAGACCTCCCGGGTATTTTCCATTATCTCTTTTTCTCCTACCTCAGCCCACATTGACTTTTCCCCACTCACCCCACCTGTTTTAGTTCTCAACTTACCACCGAGCTTATCCGCTACTATGTGACAGATTTCGCTGGCATGGCCGGTAGCATCTATAACTACCTTTGCCCGCACGGACAACGGGTCTACATGCAATCCGGCTAACGAGGTGGCAGTCCAGTTCAGCACCAGGCCGGTTATCCTGTCGTCCTCCCTAATCATCACATCCTCAATATGAATCAGGTTGAAAATCTTTGTCCCCGCCTTAATGGCTTCAGCACAGATAGTGGAAGTGGCTTCCAGAGAATCGGCAGTATAGTAACCCTTCTCATACTCTCTGGTCCTTACTTTAAACTCGTCCAGCAGCTTCTTTCCCTCTTCCTGCACGACGATACGATTAAACATCATCCCCCCACCGGGCATACCGCCACCGATACGGAGCTGCCTCTCAAATATTACCGTCTTTACCTTTGCTTTAGCCAGATAATAAGCAGCGGTCATACCGGCCGGTCCCGCCCCGCCTATAGCCACGTCAACCTCCATAGCCTCCAGGAATTCCTCCATGAAGCTCTCGGTTATCGCCTTGGAAATAGTTACCTCGTCAAGCATATTACCTCCAGTCGGGACATTATCTATTTATCACACCAGTCTTTAACACTTAGGTGCTGAGATGCCTAAAAATTCCTCAACCAGTTTCATGGCACAGTATTCCCCGCACATACTGCAGGCTGTCCCCGCAGTGGGATGTTTTTTATGAACCCGTCGAGACATTCCCGGGTCTAAAGACAGCTTAGCCTGTTCTTCCCAGTCCAGCTTCTTCCGAGCCACAGCCATCTTCATATCCCACTCCTCAGCGCCCTTCACCCCTTTAACTATATCACCAGCATGAGCGGCAATGCGCGAGGCTATCACCCCCTCCCTCACATCTTCGGGGTCAGGCAGACCAAGATGCTCGGCCGGTGTCACATAGCACAGGAAATCAGCGCCACCGGCAGCGGCAATAGCCCCGCCAATAGCCCCGGTAATATGGTCATACCCGGCGCCGACATCGGTCACCAGCGGACCGAGCACGTAAAAAGGAGCCCCCTTGCAGATAGACTTCTGCAAACGGACATTGGTCTCAATCTGATTCAGCGGCAGGTGCCCCGGACCCTCAACCATCACCTGAACTCCAGCCTGTTGGGCACGCTGCACCAGCTCACCGGAAACGAGCAGTTCCTCAACCTGAGCGCGGTCAGTAGCATCAGCCAGACTACCGGGACGCATACCGTCGCCAAGGCTCAGCGTTATATCAAATTCCCTGGCTATCTCAAGCAGACGGTCATAGTGCTCATAGAGGGGGTTTTCACGCTCATTGTACAGTATCCACCCTATCAGGAAAGCCCCTCCCCGGGAGACAATATCAGCCACCCTACCCTGCCGCTTGAGCCGGGCGATTGCTGACTGGGTTACACCGCAATGCACCGTTATGAAATCAACACCGTCCCGGGCCTGCTCTTCAATGGCAGTAAACAGCTCGTCCACGGTCATCTTGACTATTGCCTCATGCCTGTCTATGGCCTCAATTCCCGCCTGGTAAATGGGCACAGTTCCTACAGGCAAGGGGCAAGCGGCAATAACTGCCCGCCGGACGGCTGATATATCACCGCCGGTAGATAAATCCATAACCGTATCCGCCCCGCAATCAATAGCCACCCGCAACTTCTCCATCTCGGTATCAATACTACCAACGTCAGAGGAAGTCCCGATGTTAGCATTGACCTTGGTCTTAAGCCCCTTACCTATACCGCAAGGGACAAGATTTGCGTGGTTAATACTGGCCGGGATTACTATTGTCCCCTCAGCCACCCCCTGCCGGACAAGCTCGGCTTCCACGCCTTCATGCCGCGCCACAAATTCCATTTGCGGCGAGATAGTCCCTTCCCTTGCCAGTTCCAGTTGAGTCATAACCATCCCCCAAAAAAATAGTACCAAGGGCTTTGGCGGTAATACTAGACCCCTGGTCTAAATCACTACCGCTTCCCTACGCTCGCATTACCGAGTTCAGGTTCACAGGGTTGGCTTCAATCTGCCTCTCAGCCTTGAGCACCCCTAGCGGTCAACTTATTAAATTGTTATACATAATATAGCACAGGTGTGCCTGAAATGCAACTGGAGTGGATGCTCTGGGAGTCTTTATAGAGCACCTAGTTTTCAATCAGCAAGGCGGTCTAGTGATATTGATTTTTTTCATAGCCTGAAATACAATTTGGCATAGAAATGGTATTGCCTCCAATGAAGATTCATCACCAATTTGAAAGGAGGGAAAATGGGTAGGCGGTTTGTATTAGTCATTCTCGCAATTTTGCCTCTGACCGTTCTGACAGCCGGTTGCTCCCCGGGTGTATCACCTGAAGATATCTACCGGTTCGACTCAGATTGCCCTTTGTCAGGTAGTGCCAAGAACCTCGTCTTAGAGGGCGGTTCAGGCTATCTGATAATTTACGGTGAAGGCGAGGGAGGAGACGAAGCCGCCCTGGTGTTTAGATACGGGGAGCCGGGGCACCTGTCTATTATACCTGAGGGTGCCTCAGTCGACTTTACTCTTGAGCAGATAGCAATAAGCCCCTGTGGAATAGCACTCAATCAGGGATACTTCTACTTCGGGGAGGACATGGTGCTGCCTGCCCAGGTAGCAGTGTCGGCTCCACCCACGCTAGGGTGGCCGGAAAAGTTGTACGTTCCTTACCCCGATGCACCAGGTTCTGAGAACATTATTATACCAGGTTACTCTGAGAGTTCACCCAAGTTCGCCGGACTATGGTGGATCAGTAAGGCTGTAAGGCTCGATGTCTGGAAAGATGGCACGATAGAGGTTATCCGCGAGGGAGTCCGGGCCTGTGATGATGATGGCAACTGGTGGATTTCTAAGCAGGTGGGTGGGGAGATAAATGCAATTGTAATGGTCAGGGATTGGGACGAGGAATAAAGCACAGCGGCGACAGAATAACCCACACATGTAGCCAAAACATTCAGATTACCCATACCCCACCAGCAACAATGGTATAATTAACCAGTATCATGGAAAAGCTTATCGCCGGAGCTAAAAAGCTGGGGCTGCACCTCACTCCCAAGCAGCTTGAGCAGTTTGACACCTACTACCGGGAGATGATGGACTGGAACCGGCGGGTAAACCTTACCGCTATAACCGACTATGAAGGGGTTCAGATAAAGCATTTCCTTGACTCCCTCACCGTGACCCTCGCCTGGCAGCCACCGGCAAGTAGCACCGACTTCCGCCTTATTGATGTCGGCACGGGGGCGGGGATGCCGGGGATACCCCTCAAGATTCTGTTCCCCGGTATAAGGCTGGTGCTGCTTGACTCCGTAGCTAAAAAGGCTGCCTTTCTACATCATGTTACCCGGAAACTCGGACTGGAGGATGTTGAAATAGTGGTCAGTCGGGCTGAGGATGCCGCCCATGATGCCCGCTACCGCGAGAAGTTCGACCTCGTGCTATCCCGGGCTACCGCCCCTCTACCCACCCTCGTAGAACTGACCCTGCCCTTCTGCACTATCGGCAGTAGCTTCATTACCCAAAAAAAGGGAGCCGTTGACCCGGAAATAGACAAGGCAGCCGGGGCAATCAGCCTGCTGGGGGGCAGCTTGCGTGAATTGAAAAGGGTTGATCTGAAAGCGTTTACCGACGAACGCCAGTTAGTAATAATTGATAAGGTATCGCCAACGCCCAAACAATATCCCCGCCGCCCCGGCATACCGGCAAAGAGACCGATTATATGAAAGAGAAAATCAAGGCAGTACTCTTTGACGTGGATGATACTCTGTTTGATAGGAGTCTAGCGCAGAGGAAAGTTCTTGAGATTATCGTCCGGCAATTCCCGCATATCTTTGATGCCTTCGGAATAGAGCGTGTTGCAGAGGCTTTCACTAAGTCTGACCGGATTACGACTGAAGACTTTGAGGCAGGGGCACCCTTTGACGGTCTGAGGCAAAAACGAAGCCGTCTGTTTATTCAACTTCTTGACATTCAGGAGGACTTAGCTGATGCCATTACTGAGATCTATGTGCGAGATTACCCAACTGTAGACGCACCAATGCCCGGAGCCGTTCCGCTCGTGAAGGAGCTCAGTCGCCGGTTCATCATAGGGGTTGTGTCCAATGGTTTACCCGATGTCCAATATAGAAAACTTGAGGCAATGGGCTTACATCAGTCACTCTCGTGCATCGTTCTATCCGAGGAAATTGGCATCCGGAAACCTGATCCGAGGATTTTCCATTATACCACCCAGTTGTTACAACTGCAGCCGTCGGAGTGCTTGTACGTTGGTAATTCTTATGACAGTGACGTTGTAGGTGCAAAGGCTTCAGGAATGCTTGCCTGCTGGCTGAAGCGCGGACAATCAATAATTCCGGATAAACGCGCAAAGGCGGACTTAGTAATCAGCAGCCTTAAGCAACTCGGTGAAATTCTACGAGAGTACTGATTTCATATGCCGACCAGCCTTAGCGACATATTGCACAATGACCCCATTCCCTTTGCCCCTTCTCCCCAACATTTGAGAGGGGAATCAAACGAGTAAGGTTGCTAAACAAAGTAAACAGTAGTAGAATATTTTTATACAAGTGAAGAGCTTACGGAAGAGTAAGGAGGGGGACATGGAAACCGGAACGTGGAAGGTTAAAAGCGGGCTGGCTCAGATGCTGAAAGGCGGCGTGATTATGGACGTGGTCACTCCTGAGCATGCCAGAATTGCAGAGGAAGCCGGCGCCTGTGCGGTAATGGCACTGGAGAGAGTGCCAGCCGATATTCGCGCTGCGGGCGGTGTAGCCCGCATGGCTGACCCCACTATTATTGAAGCCATTATGAAGACAGTATCCATACCGGTAATGGCTAAGTG
>CAZRDI010000063.1:0-8446 GCA_964598825.1 uncultured Dehalococcoidales bacterium | reverse complement strand
TTGATGAAGAGAAAGAGGTATGCCGGGTTAACGAAGCTCTGTGTAAGGGCTGCGGCGCCTGCGTTGGCGGTTGTCCCGGTGATGCTATAAGCCTCAACCACTTTACCAATGAGCAAATTGTGGCTCAAATGGAGGGGATGCTGGTATAGCGTTCCTTTTAATACCTGCTTGATATGTAGTCCTTGACATCATAAGATTAGCAGGGTGAAAAATATAGAGGTAACGATAAATGGCTCCCAGGTGAGTGGCAGGGAGGGGATGACCATTCTTGAGCTTGCTCAGGAAAATGGCATAGATATCTCCACGCTGTGTCACAGCCCGGAACTGAGCGCTGCCGGAGCCTGCCGCGTTTGCGTCGTTGAGGTAGAGGGTTCCAGAACGCTGGTCGGTTCCTGTTACACCCCAATCACTGAGGGTATGGTCATACATACCCATTCCCCCAAGGTTTTACAAACGCGCCGTGTTATAGTAGAGCTTTTGCTGTCCAGTCACTGCGGTTCCTGCTTTATCTGGTGTGAAAAGGCTAACATGTGTGAGCTGCGCAAGATTGCCGCCGAGCTGGAGGTAGGACTGCCCAGATTTCAGGTGAGAAAACGCTATTACCCCGTAGAGGATGTCAGCCCCTATATTCAGCGTGATTTGTCCAAGTGTATCCTGTGTCGGAGATGTGTTAGAGCCTGCCGCGAGATAGCCAAGCAAAATGTATTTGACGTTGCTTATCGTGGTTTTGATTCAAAGATTGTGGTTGATTGCGACCAGCCGCTGGATAAGGATGTTTGCCGGGATTGTGATGTCTGCGTTTCTTTCTGTCCGACAGGGGCATTAAGTAAGCCAAGGAAGGTAGGAGAGAAAAAGGAGGGTAAGCCGCTGATTATAAGCGATTGATTTTGGTTGCCGATTGGGAGGGGAGATGAAGCAAATTCGGGAAGAAACTGACTTTCGGGATAAGGACCGTGAAAAGCTGCTGGTGTTGCTGAAGAGAGTGCAGGACGAGTTCGGTTACCTGTCTCAGGCATCCCTGGCTGAAGCCGCCGAGTTCCTGAACGTTCCCCTGAGCGAGGTATACGGAGTAGCTACTTTTTACTCCCTTCTCTCCACCAGGCCACAGGGCAGGAATGTCATCAGGATTTGCCAGAGCCTTCCCTGTTACCTTAAGCACTCCCCGATGATAATCAAGAGTGTGGAGGACGCGCTCGGTATTAAACCCGGTGAGACCACCCCTGATGGTAAATTCTCCTTTGAGTTAACTAACTGCATCGGTGCCTGTGACAGGGCACCGGCAATGCTGATTAATCATGACGTTCATGGCGAATTGGACCCTGAGAAAATAGCGCAGATTTTGAAGGCGTATAAATAATTAAAAACCCGGTGGGGGATTGTTAATGCCAGAGAAACGGATTGTTTTAAAGAACTGTGAGCTTATTGACCCCGGGCGAATAAGCACCTATCTGGACGTGGACGGTTTTAAAGCCTGGCAGAAGGTGTCCGGTGGGATGTCCCCGGAGCAGGTGATAGAGGAGATAAAGGCATCGGGGCTGAGGGGACGGGGAGGGGCCGGGTTCCCCTGTGGACTGAAGTGGGAGTTAGCCAGAGGCTCTTCCGGTGATGAGAAGTACGTCATCTGTAATGCCGATGAGGGTGAGGTGGGGACATTTAAGGACCGGTATATTCTGGAGAACGACCCGTTTACTCTTATTGAGGGGATAGCTATTGCTGCTTATGCCATTGGCGCTAAGCAGGCTTATATTTATCTGCGGGCCGAATATCACCACCTGCTCGATTTATTGACGCAGGCTATTGTTCAGGCTAAGGAGGGCGGCTTTCTGCGGGGCGTGGATATTGAAATTCGCGAGGGAGCTGGCGCTTATATTTGCGGTGAGGAGTCGGCACTGATGGAGTCCATTGAGGGTAAGCGCGGAGAGGTTCGTTACCGGCCTCCTTTCCCGCCGACCAAGGGGTTACGGGCAAAACCGACCACTATTAACAATGTGGAAACCCTGATGAATATTCCCCGGATTATCCTCAACGGGGCGGAGTGGTTCAGCCGGATAGGGACGGAGCGTAGCAAGGGCACCAAGGTCTTCTCCGTGAGCGGTGATGTAGAAAGACCCGGCGTGTATGAACTGGCGCTGGGCAGCCAGCTCAGGGAACTGGTTATGGATTTAGCCGGGGCGAAAAAGGTTAAGGCTATCCAGATAGGCGGTGCCACCGGCAGGCTCATACCCTACGCCATGATAGATACCCCTCTATCCTTTGAGAGCATACTCGGTGCCGGCGCCGTTACTGTATTTGATGAAAGCAGGGACATTATAGATATTGTTTACCGGACCCTGAAGTTTCTTGCCGAGGAGTCCTGCGGCAAGTGCTCGCCCTGCCGGGAAGGGACAGAGGTAATGGTTGGGATTCTGGGGAAATTCAACGAGGGAGAGGGTGCGGGTAAGGACATCGGGCTTCTTGAAGAGCTGTCAGATGTCATGATGCTCTCTTCGCTGTGCGGTCTGGGGCAGGCAGCCCCTGTTCCGGTTATGGACAGCTTGCAGTATTTCAGGGACGATTATGAGGAACGAATCAAACAGAAACAAAGTGGGGCAGTAAGATGATAACAGTTACAGAGCAAAAACCCCTGGAAGAAGTTATGCAGAATCTTGCTAAGTGCAAGAAGGTGTATCTTATCGGGTGCGGCACCTGTGCCACCGCACTGCATACCGGTGGCAAATCCGAGGTTCTGGACATGAAAGATAAGCTTGAAGCGGATGGCAAGAAGGTTACCGGATGGATGGTAATCCCTACCGTCTGCGACGAGCTCACCAGGGATGCCCTTGCGGAAAAGGCGGGGGATATTGAGCCTGCCGATTGCATTCTGGTGATGTCCTGTGCCTTTGGCGTGCAGACGGTCAGCCTTTATACCGATAAGCCGGTTTATCCGGCACTGAATACGCTGTTCATCGGTAAGGAGGAAAGCCCGGGTTGGCTTACCGAGGTCTGTGGACAGTGCGGGAATTGCCTTCTGGCGGCTACGGCGGGTATATGCCCTGTGGTCAGATGCACCAAGGGTTTGCTCAATGGCCCCTGTGGCGGCACTAACAACGGTAAGTGCGAGGTCGACCCGGAGAAAGATTGTGCCTGGACGCTTATCTATAACAGGTTGGAGAAGCAGGGCAGGCTGGATGTATTTGATGAATATCACCCCCCGAGGAATTTTCAGGCTGTGATAAGGCCGGGAAGGTTCCAGATAAGTAAGGAGGAGGCCGATGGCTGAGCCTTTCAGGGAAGTTCTTAGCTCTGGCAAATTCGTGATTACCAGCGAGGTCGGGCCGCCGAAGGGGACTGACCTTGAGGAAACACTGCGTCACATTGATTTGCTCAAGGATAAGGTGGATGCCCTTAACATTACCGATAACCAGAGCTCCGTAATGCGCTACCCTTCGGTGGGGGGTTGCCTGCTGGTTAAGGAGAGGGGTGGCGAGCCGATTTTGCAGATGACCTGCCGTGACCGCAATCGCCTGGCACTTCAGGCAGACCTCCTTTTCGCCTACTCGCGCGGTGTCAGAAACGTTTTGTGCCTGACCGGCGACTCCATTCCGGTTGGTGACCATGTGGAAGCGAAAGGGGTTTTTGACCTTGATTCTGTCCAGTTACTGAGGACGGTGCGCACTATGGAGTCGGGTAAAGACCTGGGCGGGAACGACTTAAGCGGCGCCGTGGAGTTTTGTGCCGGTGCTATTGTTACGCCGGAGGCTAATCCTATTGAGCCGCAACTGCGCAAGTTTAAGAAGAAAGTGACCGCCGGAGCCGAGTTCTTCCAGACACAGGCGGTATACGATATTGACAACTTCAAAAAATTTATGGAGTATGCCCGACAGTTTGATGTGAAAATCCTGGCCGGGATTGTGCTGCTCGTGTCGGCGAGGATGGCAGGGTATATGAATGATAATGTTCCCGGTATCTTCGTGCCTCAGGAGCTGATTGATGAGCTGGCAGGTGCCGAGAAGGGAAAGGCTCTGCAAAAGGGCATTGAGATTGCTGGACGCATGATAAAGATACTTAAAGACGAGTCTATCTGCGATGGCGTGCATATTATGGCTATCGGCAAAGAGGGAGTCGTGCCTGAAATCCTGGAAGCAGCCGGGTTGTAAAGACTGGTATTTAAGAGTGCCGCTTAGTACTCGCTTGAGATGAAGTTCTTAATCTGGGCATAGCTGAACACCGGCCCGTCACGGCATACATACAGGTTACCGATATTGCACCGTCCGCACTTACCCACGCCGCACTTCATTCTCTTTTCCAGGGTGGTTATCATTTGCTCCGGGGTAAAGCCCAGTTTCTCCAGCACCGGGAAGGTGAATCGTATCATTACCGGCGGGCCGCAGACAATGGCTACGGCGTCTTTGGCTGAGGGAGCCGCCTGCTCCAGCACGGTGGGGACGAATCCCTCTCTTCCCTTCCAGCTTTTGTCGCCTTTGTCAACGGTAGTTACCATGTTTACCGTTTTATCCTTGCCCCAGGACTCCAGGTCATATTTGAAACTGAGGTCGGCCGGACTGCGGGCACCGTAGATAATGTCTATGTTTTTGTACTTGTCCCGGTTATCAATGGCATACCAGATGAGAGACCTTAAAGGCGCCAGGCCGATACCGCCACCGACGAAAACTAGGTTCTTGCCCTCCATCAGTTCAAGAGGGAAGCTGTTGCCGAAGGGTCCTCTGAAGCCCATCTCAGCACCGACACCCAGGCGGTGCAGGGCGTTGGTTACTGCTCCCACCCTGTTTACGGCACACTCCAGGTGGTCGCTCCGGGTGGGGCTGGAGGTGATGCAGAAGGTGGCTTCGCCGACGCCAAATACGGACAGCTCGGCGAATTGCCCCGCTTCAAAGCTGAACTCCTTGCGCAGCTTCTCATCCTTAAAATTGAAGTGGAAGGTCCCGACACCAGGGCTTTCGTCAATTATCTTTTCTATTACGACTATGTGAGGCAGGTAGATGTTATCTTCGGCGAGGAACCTTTTTCTCTGGCTTATGTCAGTAACTGTCATCTTTGTTCTCCAGTTTTAGCTATACCTTGACCGGCAGGCTGTTCAGTGCCTGGGTAATATCCCAGTTCACCGGGCAGAGGCGGATGCACCGTCCGCATCCGGTACAGGCGATAACCCCGAAATTCATCGGGTAGAATTCATATTTGTGGCACACCTTCTGTCTTATCCGATGCCACTTCTCCTCCCGGGGGTTTTCCATCGGCATCTTGGTGTAGACGGGGAAGGCACAGCTGTCCCAGTTCCTGAACCTTGCCCCCTGGTTTTTGACCATCTCGTCATTGATGTCAAAGCAGTAGCAGGTGGGGCAAAGGAAGGTGCAGATACCACAGCTTATACATTTGGCAGCCACTTTCTCCCAGTAGTCTTTATCATCAAAAGAGGCTAATAGCTTCTTGTCAATATCCCTGGCGTCTATCTTTCTGGTTATCTTGCTGGCGGCTGCGTCCTTTACCTCGGTGGCTTTGCTCTCGTCGGCACTGGTGGCGTCTTTCAGCTCGCTGGCGCTGGCGATTAGCTTCTTGCCTTTGTCGGTAACCGCCTCCATCAGGAAGCTGTCGCCGATGTCAGTTAGCATAAGGTCGACATTAGCCGCATCGGAGGGACTGCCCTCAAGGGAAGTGCAGAAGCAGCTATCATAGGGGTCGGTGCAGGTCATGCCGACTAGGACGGTATTTCTCCTGCGGGCAAGGTAATAGGGGTCCTCGTAGGCATCCGTGAAGGTCATATCCAGGATAGTCAGAGCCCTGGCGTCGCAGGGGCGGATGCCGAAAATAAGCTGTTTGCTTTTATCCGCCGGGGGCACTTCTATCTGGTAGTTCCCCTTTCTCTTCTTGAAGCTGAAAAGCTTTTCCATGAGGGGCAGGAAGTTAGCTTTAGGGGGCTTTACCGTGTTGCGGTACCAGTCGAGAAAGCTAATATCCTTACCGTCCCACTCAGCCATTATTGCCTCATTGTTCTCCAGCGACGGGACGAAAACGCTGAACTCCTGGCTCCACTTTTTGAGGAGTTTTGATATATTCTTCTTATCTATCTTTTTATTAGCCATTGTTTATCGCTTCTACCTGAAAGTATCCTCGGTTTCAACGAGTTCGTAGGCAGTCAGCAACGGGGATGCGTCCTTATCCGTCCCTGCCTGATAATGGAACAGGTCATCCACTATGTCATACATCTCTCTGGTCAGGGCTCTTAAGGGGATATTCGCCGGGCAGACACGCTCGCATCCACCGCAGTCGGTGCATCTTCCCGCCACATGAATATTTCTGACTGTTTGAAACAGGAGGTTATCCTGCCATTGTGGTATCGGAGATATCCACCGCGGCTCGGCTTCCTCAACGAAACACCGTTCGCAGAAGCAGGCCGGACAGACGTTGCGGCAGGCATAGCACCTGATGCAGCGGCTGAATTCCTCTTTCCAGAAATTCCACCGCTGTTCCGGTGACATTGCTTCAAGTTCTTCTATCTTTTTCCGGCTGGCTGCCCTGTCAGTAACCAGGGCACTGTCTTCACCGAGAAGAACGTCATATTCTTGGGGGGTGGGAAGCTCACAGCCGAGGCAGTTATCGTAAAGGACTTCGGTTACGGGGAAGTCCTTTTTCTTCCCGTCAACCGTTATCACTATCTTGCCCCCATCTCTGGTGATGTCGTCTATCTCATCCCTGCTCTTGCCTGCCAGGAGTTCTACCTTATTAAGGCTTATCATCCCGGGGCAGGGCACGCCCAGAATTATTACCTTATCACGGTTAACCTTGTTGTCCTGTATCAGGCTGACGATAGAGCGGCTGTCACAACCTTTGGCTACGATGCCGACCCGACCCTCTATCTCGATCAGGAACTTACTGAGGTTATTCACTATGAAGGGGTTAATGACCAGGCGGTCAATATCATCCGGGTTACTGGTTATCAGGGGAGTAGTGGTAAATTTGAGGCTTCCTGGCTCAAAGCCAATAATATAATCAACTTTCCCTTGCTCCAGCAGGGCTTTTGCCTCATCACGCAGCTTTTGTTCCATTTCCCTGCCTTTCATCAGTGAACAATTGGTTGGGGCCGACTTCTTTTAAGTCTTTGGTTACCTCGGTGACTACCTCGGCGAACTTGCCCCCTTCTGAAGCTGAGACCCAGCTTGCCTGAAGCCGCTGTGGTTCGATACCCATATATTTGAGGAATTTCTTGGTTATGGCTATTCTTCTCCGGGCACGGTAGTTTCCTGTCTGGTAGTGACATTCACCGGGGTGGCAACCTGAAACCAGTACACCGTCAAAGCCCAGGCGCAATGCCTTGAGAATGAAAAGGGGGTCTACCCGTCCCGAGCACGGGACCTTGATAATCCTTATGTTGGCTGGATATTTCTTGCGGCTGGTTCCGGCTAAATCGGCACCCGCATAACTGCACCATTTACACAAAAAACCAACCAGTTGAGGTTCTGACACCGGCTCTTCTCTCGCAAAATGTTTTGGGGATAATCTATTAGTACAAAACCGTATGAATGATATCATATAATTCAGGGTGATGCAACTTTGCTTCCTTTGTTTAGCCCGTTTGCGCGGTGAAAACTCTTGAGTATTCTTAGCCTGGTTAGTTGTGAAATTGTAGGTGTGTTGCCCTTGTCTCATGCTTGAAGAATGGTGTATGCTTCTATTGCCGTTCCTAAATAAGGTGGTGGTTAGTAATGAACTACGTTGGTGTGGATATAGTAGAAATAGCTCGTATTGAGAAAGCTATAGCTCGCTGGGGAGAAAGGTTTCTCCGCCGGGTATATACTGAGCCCGAGCTCAGGCTATACCACGGTAAGTCTGCGTCTCTGGCTGCTCGTTTTGCCGGCAAGGAAGCAGTGATAAAATCGCTCGGAACTCAAACCAGGGGTATCGGCTGGAGGGATATTGAGATATTATCCGACTCCGATGGCAGGCCTCTGGTTTATCTTTACGGCAAGGCGCAGGAGCAGGCTGATGTCTCAGGTTTGGAGAAGTTTGCCATCAGCCTCTCCCATTCCAGGGAATACGCCATAGCCTTCGTAGTCGGTGAGGCGAAATGAGCTTACCTCGCCGGTTTTCCCCGCAACAGGTCTACCCTTTTGACCGCAGGTGGGCGAGGTGATAAAATTATACTTGGAATTTGATTAGCTGTATGTGGAGGGCTAGAAGTGTCCGGGCATTCTAAATGGTCTTCAATTAAGCACCAGAAGGCGGTAACCGATGCCAGAAGGGGCAAGATCTTTACCAAATTGACCCGGGAGATTATTGTGGCGGTGCGTGAGGGGGGGAGTAACCCTGAGGCAAATTCGCGGCTGCGCCTGGTAATACAGAAGGCTCGTGATAGCAGGATGCCCTCGGATAATATAGAGAGGGCTATCAAGCGGGGTAGCGGCACTCTGGAGGGGGTTACTCTGGTAGAGATGACCCTTGAGGGCTATGGCCC
>CAZRDI010000062.1:0-8661 GCA_964598825.1 uncultured Dehalococcoidales bacterium | reverse complement strand
TTAGCCTTTATCTCCTTAGCCACGCCCTCAGCCCTTTCCAGACTGATATCAGGTATCAACAACTTCGCACCTTCCTCGGCATACCTCAGGGCAAATGCCCGCCCGATGCCGCGGCCACCTCCGGTTATGATAGCCACTTTATCCTTTAATACTGGCGGCATATCTCCCTCCTTCTTAATCTTTTTACAATTATGACCGTATATTATACCGGCAACCTTACATTCTTCTTAATTTCTACCCCATGCCCCAGCGATTATACTACATTATATAATTATATACACTAAAAATCGGCCAAACAACCCCAAAATTTTGTATTGCAAGTTTTCTCATGCCGTGCTAGAGTTGAACCGAAAACTGCCCAAGCATCCACGGTAGAGGAGATGCAAAATGACGTCAAGGAGGTAAAGAGATATGGTTACAGACACGATTTCCCCTCTTGTTTCCACCGACTGGTTAGATAAGAATATTGACGACCCGAAACTGGTTATAATTGATATCAGAGAACACGATGAATACGCAGCCGGACACATTCCCAAGGCAATACATGTCCCTTCCACAGCATTTATAGTAACCAAGGACGAGTTTCTCCACGAATTGCCGGAGGTGGATGACCTGTTTAATACCATCGGCTCCGCCGGGATAAAAAAAGATTCTAAAGTGGTTGTTGTTAATAAAGCCGATAATCCGTTCGCCCTGGCTGATACTGCCAAGGTGGCATGTACGCTCCTGTATGCAGGGATTGAAAATGTGAGTATTCTTAACGGGGGATATGATAAGTGGGTAAGAGAGGGAAAACCCGTATCTGACGTAGACGTTAAGCCGGAGACAATAGAGTACCGGGCCAAACTAAACGATGCCGTGTTTACCTCAAAGGAATACGTCCAACAAAAGCTGGGCAAATCCATAATTATTGACGGCAGAGACCCTGACGCTTTCTTCGGCGTAATACAGGAACCCTGGGCTAAAAAAGTAGGTCATATTCCAGGCGCCACCTGCCTGCCCGTCCCCTGGCTCTACACTGAAGAGGGAACTTACAAAGATATAGAGGAGCTTAGAGAAATGGCTTCCGGTGTAGCCGACAGGGGCACGTCAAAGGAAATCATAACCTACTGCGGCGTGGGGGGATACGCCAGCGCGCTATACTACTTACTGGCCGGGATACTCGGCTACAAAAATGTAAGGATATATAACGGCGCAATACAGGAATGGACAAGAGACCCGAAGGCACCTGTAACCAAATACAGGTGGGATTAAACCCCCTTAAAGATATACGTCTGCTATCTAAAACCAAAGGAGGTTAGAAAATGAGACCGCTAACTCAAGACCTTTCCATCTACAGTAAATTCAACTTTGAGAATCCGCCCGTGGGTGTCAAGTTCCTGCTCACCAGACCGGAAGGAATGGAACAGATAGATAAAACTTTGCCTTTCTGTGAAATGCTCAAGGAGGCACAGCAGAGTAAAGCCCCATTTTACTTCACCAAAGAGAACGAGAATTGCGTCGGCACAATAGTACTGGGAATGGAGGAAATGCTGCCATTCGTGGAAGGCGGACTGGTGGGACCCGAGCTTGAAGTCTACCAGGAGCCGCGTGCCAATAATAAAATCTATCAGTACACTCCAAAATTTAAAAAAGGCGTGGTCAACTATGTCGCTTTCTCACCGTTAGACAAACTGTCATTTGAACCGGACCTCCTGATTCTCACCGCCACTCCCAGCCAGGCAGAAATCGTGATGAGGGCAATGAGCTACTCAACCGGGGAGATGTGGGACCCCAAGCTAACGCCTGTACTGGGATGCGCCTGGCTTTACGCTCACCCATTCCTAAACGGCAAAGTGAATTACATGATTACCGGAATGACCTTTGGCATGAAAGCAAAGCAGTCATTTGAGGAGGGATGGATACTGATATCAATCCCTTACAACTGGATACCGACTATAACGCAGAACCTGAAGGAAATGAACTGGGTGCTCCCCTCATACACAGATGGCAGGGAGAAGTTCCTGAAACGAGAGGAGGAAATATTTAACCGGTTAGACCAAGCGACTAAAAATCCCTAAATTTACGAGATGACCGCAGGATTATAATAATCAGGCAGTTGACGGGAGTGACAACTGCCTGACTGCATTCGGTGGTCATATACCGGCTAACGTGGTCTGGGCATCCCCAACCTGAAGTGCTCACCCGTACCTTTACGCTTCCACCTTATACTCGCCATCAACGGCCAGCTAATTTCAATAGCCCCTTTATCCGCAAGCGGACAGTCCCGCACACAGACATCGCAATGCCAGCACTCGTCAGGATACAGAATAATGGGAGGCTTCCCCCTCTCCGGATTTGGAAACAAAACGTCCGTCGGGCATACCTCCACACACCTGTTGCACCCGTCACAGACCTTCTCATCAAATATTACCGGTTTGTTCGGAGTAATCACATTAGGCAACATATATACTTTGTCTTCACTCATTTTGTTCCTCCGCTTATCCTATAATCCGCAATGCGCTGAATAGTTTTCTTCAAGGGTCCCCCAGTAATCAATTGGCTTTTCACCGATTTTCACCCCGTTATTTTCCAGCTTCGCTGTAATCCACTTATCCCATTCTGGGGGGTCTTTCTCTGGGTAATCCAACCTCTCAAACCCTAGCCAGGCGCTACTTGCCCTGCGTGCCAGACTGGCGTGAATGACCATCTCGCCGCAGGTCATAATGTTAAAACACTCCAGGACGCGCATTAGCTCGTGAGGATTTCTGGCACAGGCGGTAGAGCCCTCTCCCTCTCTAAGCTCACTGAACCACTTAAGTCCTACCTTCAACGATTCCTCAGCCTTGGTGTCACCACAGTAATCCTGCATAATCTTACAGACGCCTGCATTCAACTCCTTCCACTCCATCCCGTCCTTACGCCTTACCGGAGCGTAGACCCTCCTCTTCTCACCCTCCACCTGCTTGGTATCTATGGTCGGCTCTCCTGCACCCAGAGCATAGTCAGCCGCCTTCCTCCCGGCATACCTTCCCGTAGCGGCGGCATTGGCGACACCGGAGGTGCTGAATAAAGCACACCCGGCCGCATACAAGCCCTCAAGATTACTCCTTAAATCCCAGTCCGGCACTATACCCGAACCGAGGCTCAGACGCCAGCCGGACGGGGCGCGCAACATCGCCGACACCTGTACCATATCCTTCTTGGAATCGAACCCTGCCTTCAATAACTGCCGGTAGCAGGCGCTGGTATACCCTTCCTGCCCATAATGCAGACCGAAAAGCACCCTTCGTTCGTGGTCGGACATAGAGGGCAGATCGGCATAGAACGGAGGTAAGAAATCAAACGGTATAACCTCGCCTTCTATCTTCGCGTCCGGTGGGGCTTCGGACTCCGGGGAAATAGAGCCCTGATAGAACGGAGGTATAAAACCGGACGATGTAGTCCCGCCTCTTATCATCATGCACCTTGGAGGTTGAAACTCCGCAGTGACAGGCCCCAGGCCGGCGGCACCAATTCCCATCAGGAATAGCTTCTGTCCGGGTACATTTACCGGATAGCCGCGCTTCTCATCCGGAACCAGCTCGCCGTTGTCATCAACCCAGGGCAGTGCCCTGCCGGTGGCATCTACAATGGAGCAGGGAAACCAATTCATAGCAGAATTCCCGGTACAATGAGGGATAACTCCCCCATACATTCCGGGCCTCGTTGCCTCCAGCATGGTAAACTCAGCACCGGCCTGCCACGCCATAGCCTGCCCATCACCACAATTAAAGTGGGGTTCTATCGGCCCCAGCAATCCGGTCATCTCCGTTGAGAACTGCCAGAGACGGGTAGGATTATTCATGCACAGCACGGTAGCCTTTGCCTTGAATACGGTGAATTCACCGGTGCGCACGTTTACACCGGTTGCCCCTATTACTCTGGCACCCGGCTTACCGCCCTCAGTCAGCAAACTCGTCACCATGGTCCGGTCGTGAATTTCCACGTTCAGCCGTTCACATTCATTGTATAAAGCCGGTTTAGCGCTTGTTCCCCAGACACGTATGTTAAACTTGTTTTCGTAATCCCAGCAAAACAGGAGCTTGGTCTCCTCGTCACGGAAGTCAGCCCCCTTAAACTCGTCCTCGGTATCCCTGATTTTCATACCGAATTTCTCAAGGTCCAGCAACGCATCGTAGCTTTCCTTGCACTGGATATACTGTGCCACCCCACAAATCCACCCCCCGTTATTCTTCAGCAACGCCTCAGTTACCTCTTCGGGAGTAACCTTGGAAGCAGGATTTGTAGTGGCATAAAGCCAGTGGTCAACACCGGCCGCCGCCGCACCGGCCCTCTCCGTTGCCCCCTTCTCAACTATTACCACTCTGGCACCCTTCCGAGCCGCATTTATAGCGGCAAAACAACCGGATATACCACCACCCAGAACCAGAACGTCCGCAGTCACCTCATTTTGCACATCGTACTTTATGGGGTATGGCCATTGGGGAATATTTTGTAAGGAATCTTTACCTCTAACCAACGCTCTTCACCTCCCTTGCGTATTTCTATCCATACTTATTTCACCATGATAGGTGGGGACAGTAAAACTCAGGATTATATTCAAAAGTCGGTTATTTCGCAGCTCGTCAGCGTAAGGTCACAAAAAAACTATATCCTTATCCCTCAATCCCTGTCAAGCTTTACGATGGCGCGGTTTTGCTTAATTATGATAGAAAAAAGGTACTACTTCAGGTGGTCAGCAAACTTGACTTACTATTTTAAAAGGATAATAATTACAAATAGAGCCTGTTTTGTGAGCCAATATCAAAGCGGGCTAATGTCCGCGATAGGAAAATTATCCAGATAGAGTTGAATCCACTTTTTGCGTTTATCGTCACTCGAACCGAAGACCAGGGGTTCTTTTTTAGCGGGCAGCCACATTCTTTACGTCAGTTACCAAACAACTATACAAGATAATAAAGGGGGTCAGTATGCGAGCTATTATCAGTGTATCCGATAAAACCGGCGTGGCTGACTTCGGCCGGGAGCTGGTTAATCTGGGTTTTGAGCTTTTCTCAACCGGGGGCACCAAAAAGGCACTGTCAGAAGCCAAAGTGCCGGTAAAGAGCGTCTCCGATATTACCGGGTTTCCTGAGATTCTTGACGGCAGGGTAAAAACCCTGCACCCAATGGTTCACGGCGGCATTCTGGCTAACCGTAAAATAGCCGCCCACATGGAAGAACTGGCAAAGCATAACATAGAGGAGATTAATCTGGTAGCCGTTAATCTCTACCCCTTCGTCCAGACAGTAAGCAAAGAGGGGGTTACCCTTGATGAAGCACTGGAAAAAATTGACATTGGCGGACCAACCATGCTCCGGGCAGCGGCTAAAAATTTCCCCAGCGTTATCGTGGTCGTGGATCCGGCTGACTACCAGACGGTTGTTGAGAAACTGGGCAAGGGAAGTATAGAACTGGATGAGCGTAAGAGACTGGCTCAGAAGGCCTTTCAACACGTAGCCATCTACGACACAGCCATTTCACAGTATCTAAGACAGGGCATGGAAGGCTTCCCTGAAGATATGACCATTGCCCTTAAAAAACGCTACGGGCTACGCTACGGTGAGAACCCGCACCAGTCGGCTGCCTTCTATGCCGAGCAGGTAGTGGGAGAGAAACAGGACACGGGCATCACCTGGGCAAAACAGCTATGGGGCAAGGAACTCTCCTTCAATAACATCATGGATGCTGATGCCGCCTGGGGGGCAGCGGTTGACTTTGCCGCTCCTACCGTATCCGTCGTCAAGCACACCAACTCCTGCGGACTGGCCAGCCACGAAGATATTGCCGAGGCTTACCGGCGGGCTTTCAGCGGCGACCCGGTAGCTGCCTTCGGCGGCATAGTGGCATCAAACCGCCCGGTTACCCTGGCCATGGCTGAGGCGATGAAGTCGGTCTTCTACGAGATAGCCATCGCTCCCGCCTACGAAGACGCTGCCCTGGAAATGCTGAAGCGCAAAAAGGACCTGCGTATTCTGGTTGCTGAACTGCCACCGGGCTATGGTAAACAAATCCCCGGCTACCTTGATTTGCGACGGGTAAGGGGCGGGCTCCTCGTTCAGGATTCAGACTCCCTGCTCGAGAGCCAGGTCAAGTTGAAAACCGTCACCAAGCGTGAGACGACAAAGGCCGAAATATCAGACCTGCTCTTTGCCTGGCGAGCGGTCAAACACATAAAGTCAAACGCCATCATACTGGTCAAGGATAAAACTCTACTGGGGATGGGAGCAGGACAACCCAGCCGCATCATCAGCGCCCAGATAGCCAAAGAGAAAGCTGGAGCGGAAAAGACGAAAGGCAGCGTTCTGGCCTCGGATGCAATGATGCCCTTCCCTGACGTGGTAGAGGCTGCGGCTGCCGGCGGGGTAACGGCCGTTATTGAGCCCGGCGGCTCGATAAGAGACGATGAATCAATTAAGGCAGCCGATGCGCATAATATAGCTATGATATTTACCGGCGTAAGGCACTTCAGGCACTAAGCTTTAAGCACGGGGGTGGGCTATGGCTAATGCAGTCCTGGTGGTAGATATGCTCCGGGGTTTCCTGGAAGAGGACTACCCGCTCTACTGCGGGGATAAAGCCCGACGCATAATCCCCAATATACAGGGTCTTCTTAAGAATGAGCTTGCTAACGGCGCCAGGGTCTTTTTCATCTGCGACTGCCATGACCCCGACGACCTTGAGTTTCAGATGTTCCCTCCGCATTGTATTGAGGGCACCGCCGAAGCCGAGCTAATCCCCGAGCTAGCCCGATACCAGGGCGAGGTCATTGCCAAAAAACGGTACAGCGGCTTTTTTGACACGCCCCTGGAAAAGAAGCTAAAAGAGCTCAAGCCGGAGAAGATAATCGTCTGCGGGGTGTGCACCGATATCTGTGTATCCCATACCGTAGCCGACGCCCGCAACCGTGACTATGACGTGGAAGTGCCCACCGACTGTGTAGCCTCTTTCAACGAAACAGCCCACCACTCCGCCATGGAACACATGGAGAAGGTGCTGGGAGCAAAGCTGACCGGCTTCAGAGTCAGTCAGGTCAAACCGGCTAAATTTGAACCCTCCGCCGCTGTCCTGTCTGGAGAGACAGCCGATGTCTACTTCGTCCGCACCGTGGACATACTGCGCCAGGAGAAGCTCAACCCCACGTCTACCATGGAGGTGTTCGCCAGCCGGGACGGGATACTCTGCGGCATAGAAGAGGTAAAGGCTCTACTTTCCAGCGCTCTGCCTGAGGATAAACGTGAGGTATGGGCTCTGGCTGAGGGTGAAGCTATGAGCAGGAAAGAAGTGGTGCTGCGCATAACCGCACCCTACCAGAGCTACGGAGTATACGAAACAGCCATAGACGGTATTCTGGCTCATTGTAGCGGTTGGTCAACTGCTGCCAGAGAGTGCGTGGAAGCCGCCCACGGCATACCGGTTATAAGCTTCGGTGTCCGCCATGTCCACCCCTCGGTAGTGGGAGCAATGGACTACGCCGCAATCGTCGGCGGCTGTGTCGGCTGCTCCAGCGTAGCCGGTGCCAGACTGGCGGGTATTGAACCGTCAGGCACTATACCGCATGCCCTGATTATAATCATGGGTGATACGGTTAAGGCTACAGTCGCCTTTGATAAATACATACCGGCGGCGGTACCCCGCGTCTCTCTGGTTGATACCTTTAAAGACGAGGCTGAGGAATCCCTGCGGGTAGCCCGGGCACTGGGGAAGAAGCTTAACTCGGTCCGGCTTGATACCCCCAGTGAGCGGGGCGGTGTTACCGTAGACCTGGTCAAAGAAGTAAGAGCCAGACTGGATTTAGACGGCTTCAAGCATGTAAATATCTTCGTCAGTGGCGGCATCACGCCGGAACGCATTACCCATTTCATAGAGAGCGGGGCTCCGGTTGACGGCTTCGGCGTCGGCAGCTACATCAGTGGTGCCAGCCCTATAGACTTTACCGCCGACCTGCATGAACTGGAAGGCAAACCAATTGCCAAACGCGGCAGGATTCCGGGCATAACCCCCAACCCCCATCTTAAACGGGTGATGTAGCACTTAAGACTAGCGTCGCTCAAACTTCAGGCGGAGAACCTGCCCGGTAGTGGAGCTGACCTTTACCCTGCCATCTATACGCCAGCCAACAACCCACAATATATGCTGCGGTGAGCAGACAACGGGAACACGCTGACGCCAGGCTCGCGGGACTTTAGCATCAATCATAAACTCGCCCAGCTTCTTGGGCTGACTCATGCCCAGCGGCTGAAACCGGTCACCGGGTCGGCGGGGTCTCACCAGCAGGCTGTCCCCGCTCTTAGCCAGGTCAAAGTAAGCGGTAAGTTCCTCTTCCTCCCCCGGCATCTGCTCACGGCTTATCAGGGTTGCGCCCACGCGCCAGCCCGGGAGCAGCGTTTCACCGGGTATCTCCAGTGAAAACTCGGCCTCAAGGGTGGGGAAGGGGGAAAGGGCAGCCGGGTCCGAACCCAGCAGGTATCGGTCGTATTCTATGGAAAAGAATAAACCTTCGGGCAGGCTGATTCTTCGCCCTGCCGGCTTGCTCAAAGCACCCATAATCCCTTCAATATGGCGTGTTTCAATATCCTTAAGATTGCCCAATAGCTTCTCTATGGACATTCGGAGTAGGTGCCGTTGTAGAGCCGAAGG
>CAZRDI010000061.1:3456-8737 GCA_964598825.1 uncultured Dehalococcoidales bacterium | reverse complement strand
GCCCTAAACGCAAACGCAGTCTGCTGAAGCAGTTCGGCTCGTTTCAGGCTATCAGGCAGGCCACCGAAGAGGAGCTGGCGGCAGCCGAGGGTATGAGCGCAAGCCTGGCTAAGAAAATAAAGGCGTATTTGTGATTAACTCAAATATCGTTCCTTTTTTTGCCCAAATTTAACAAAAGTCCGTAATGTTGCAGCTAGAACAACGTAACGCTTCGAGTAACTATACACCGTACTCCTTCTCTCCATCGTTGTCTGTTTGACAAACATAATCTGAGAGTTATTATAATAGTCAGGTAGCGAATGAACTGGAGTAGGCCCACTATGAATAAACAGCGTCAGGTATGCAAGTACCTTTTTCTGCTTACAACCTGTATTTTAGTAATTAGTTCATTATTGCCTGGTTGTACAGAAACGCCAGAGAGGCATCGTGTAGACCAAGCACCTGTGCTTGGTCCGTACCAGGGGCCGCTTGGGCCTGGTGGGCTAATGACAACGGAGAGATTGTGGGACTCCAGTGGCCTAGTCGGCGAGGTGAAACTGTTCTACTTTGAATCCACTGGTGGATCGGGGGAAGTCCAGATCACTGCCAGACTGGAGACAGCCTCCTTCCGGCTGGAAGAACAGGAGACGTCAATCACCACCCTTGTGGAGGCGGGGGAATTTTACAAGCTATCTGTAACCCTTATGGGAACACCACAACCCTTAGTAGACGAGCCCCGCCTCATCCTCATTACCGAATTTTCAGGCCTGAGTTCGACGCAGGTTTTACAATTCAAAAATATTGGGATGGGACCGTGGAGCATGCCTCTCCTGCTCGGAGAGATGTCCGTTGAGCCCTGGACACCTCCTGAGCCTTAGCCTCCTACGGTACGGAGCAAATTTAACCTGACTCTTACCCACAAATGGGGTTCATCAGGCAGTGATCCCAGCGAGTTCGAACATCCTGAAAGAGTAGCAACAAATGCTGTCATAATGTTCTTATAAAGATTCCTTTTTTCTAGCCACTTCGTATATAATACCTAAACAAACCCAATCAATAGCTGAGTAAATATGACAGGAAAGATTACAATACAACAAGCTACTAGAGACGACGCTCCTGCAGTACACGAACTTCATACGAAATCCGTGAGGCAACTCTGCAGGGGTCACTACTCAAATAAACAAATAAACGGGTGGCTCAACCACCGGACACCAGAAGGTTACTTCCCGGATATAGACCAAGAAAGACTGTTTGTAGCAATGGATGGCTCGGAAATTGTTGGATTTGGGGGAGCGGCACCTGGACAAGTCAGGGCAATTTACGTCTTACCAGAACGCGCCAAGGAAGGTATTGGTACTACACTCCTCAAATACGCTATGGAAATAGCCAAACGCGGCACTCAGAAAATTGTATTAGAGTCGACGCTAAACGCCGCAGACTTCTATCGTAAAGAAGGCTTCGTGCAAGCTCAAAAACGATTGATAAAAAGAGGTAACGTTGAGCTCCCCGCTGTTTTCATGGAGTATAGAGTTGTAACATAGCAGTTGTTATATTCAATTGTTAAGGGTCAGACAATCGTTTATTTTTCTGGATACCCGGAGGGGAGATGCCAGCTAACCTACCGCCACAATACTTTGAAGCCGAAAAGAGATTCCGGGCGGCAAAGAGCCCCACCGAAAAGATAACCGCCCTGGAAGAAATGCTGGCTATCATGCCCAAGCACAAGGGAACTGACCACCTCCGCGCCAAGCTGAGGCAGAGAATCGCCAGGCTAGGCGATGCCGTCGATAAGAAGTCGGCCACTCAGAGAGCATCCATGGTCATTGAGAAGGAGGGAGCCGCCCAGATAGCGGTAATCGGCCTGCCTAATGCCGGTAAATCCCAGCTTATTTCCAGCATCACCAATGCCTCCCCACCCGTAGCCGAATACCCCTTTACCACCCACAGTGCCACCCCGGGGATGATGGAGTTTGAGAATATACAGATACAGCTAATTGATACCCCACCCCTGGCACCCCAGGCAATTGAGTGGTGGCTGCCGCCCATACTCAGGCGAGCCGACGCCCTGCTGGTCGTAGTTGACTCAAGCGATAACCCGCTGGCACAGATGGAAGATATTCTTGCCCAACTGGAAAACATGAGGATAAGAATCCTTGAAAGAAAAACTGAAGAAGATACCAACCTGAGCCAGAAGAAGGCGCTGATTACCGGCAATAAGATAGACTTAAACAACGCCAGAAACAACTACACGGCTTTGCAGAACCAGTATAAAGACCAGTTGCCGATTGTTGCCATATCGGCTAAAGAAGTCGCCGGGCTGGAAGAGCTGAAACGCGAGATTTACCGGATGCTTGATATCATCCGGGTATACACTAAAGCCCCGGGGCAAAAACCCGAGCTTAACAACCCGATAATACTTGACCGCGGAAGCACACTGGAGGATGCCGCCTCGGAGGTGCACAAAGACTTCAGAGCTAAGCTAAAATTCGCCCGCATCTGGGGGTCGGGAAAGCACGACGGTATAATGGCAAAAAGAAACCATGTCCTCCAGGACGGCGATATTATAGAGCTGCACGTTTGAAATACTGTGCAATTTGTTATTCAGAGTAAAGGTGCCTATAATTTTAATAAGCAGGTAACCAACCCAAGAAGGGTTTGCCCAGACAAGGTATGCCACACCATTTAACTCTACGGAGGCAATTTTGAATCTTCAAATGGAAAAATATTTGAAACCTACGCTTGTAATTGACTGTAACAATCCCGCCATACAAGAGAAAAGTAAAGATTTAACTAGAGGTCAGGAGGATATTGCCAAGAAGGCACAAAGTCTTTTTTACTTTGTGCGGGACGAAATTAAATACAACATCTATGTATCAAAATCCCGCCCTGAGCATTTTCAGGCAAGTAACACTTTGTCTAGAAGAGAAGGGTATTGCGTTCAGAAAGCAGTTCTTCTTGCTGCTTTAGCCCGGTCAGCGGGCATTCCTGCTGGTCTAGGATTTGCTAGACTTAGAAATAGCCTTCTTCCAGAGAAAACGATGAATTGGCTGGGCACAAACATAATCCCATTCCATGGTTATGCCGAATTTTATCTAAACGGAAAGTGGGTTAAGGCAACTCCTGCCTTTGACCTGAAGCTCTGTGAAAATAATCGAATTGTTCCAATAGAGTTTGATGGTGAGAGTGACGCTATATTTCACCTCCATAATCGAGATGGGAAATTGCATATTGAGTACCTCGAAGATCTCGGGCGTCATTATGCTGATTTACCACTAGATAAACTTCATAATGCACTGATTCAAGCTTTTGGGAACGAGGTTCTCGAACCACCGGAGCGATAACTGATGCAACTCATTCATCTTTGGTGAAGGGTTAACAGTCCGCCTCACTCAGACAACAAAAAGCCGGAATGTGTAACCCTATAAAAAACCTGCCAAGAACGGCACGTTTGAAATATCGAACAAGCGGAATTATATCCACACTATCGGTCAATGTCACATAAATTAAGGAAGCAACTACTAATAGTAGCCGGGACAGTATTTACAGCCACAGGTATAGTGGGTATTTTTATCCCCATATTACCGACAACCCCGTTTCTCCTGCTGGCGGCGGCATGTTATGTACGAAGCTCCGAACGGTTTTATCGCTGGCTTTTGAACAACAGGTTATGCGGTGCTTATATCAGAAACTACTTAGAGGGCAGAGGCATGCCTCTGAGGATAAAAATCGCCACCATTTTACTGCTATGGACAACGATTGGCATATCAATCTTCATAGCTACTCAGAATCTGGTTTTAAGAATAGTCCTTGTATTTGTCGCTATTGGAGTAACTATTCATATCATTTACATAAGAGCCAAATAGAACGGCACGTTTGAAACACCGAACAAGCTGCTATTTTGTTCACCAAGTTATGGTTATTTAAGAGAACACAGACCTTGTGTTACAATGGAACGGGTTCTATCTTGATAAGCCACACAACACGGACTTTGAGAATACAAACTTAGCAGAAAGGGGTTTTTATGGATTTGAAAGAACTATTGGGGTTTATGGGCGGCCTACTGATGACTGCCGGATTCGTACCACAAGTATGGCGCCTCTTTAAACTAAAAAGCGCTCACGAAATAAGCCTGAGTTTCTCCATTTCGTTCATTGTCGGTATTGCCCTCTGGTTATCTTACGGTATTTTGTTAAGTCTGCCGTCAATCATTCTCTGGAATTCCATATCTCTGGTTCTTGGTGTTTGCATGTTATACGCAAAGCTGCGATACGGCAGATAGATAAAGGCTTAGAGACAGAAAGAATGACTGGCTCTAAGCCTAGCGCGGCATGGCCGCGGTAACCAGTACTACGCAATCTTCATCCCCGTCATTTCTCAGGGCGTGGGGCACACCATAGGGCAACCAGACAGCATCACCGGCCTTTATCTTTTCTTCCTCATCGCCAACCGTCATAACCCCCTGCCCCTGAAGCAGGTAGTAAACCTCTTCGTAAGGGTCAGCGTGCAGCTCTATCACCCTGCCCGGCTTCAGCACGGCATGAGCCATGAACAGGCTGCACTGCAAAACGCTGTTATCCAACAACATAGCCACCGTAGTCCCGCCATGAGCCAAATACAGCCCCCGCTGCACCTCTTCCTGATTGATACTCCTTATAATCATAAATGCCGCTCTCCTCACCTACAACAGAAATTTGCCAACCGCCGCCGCCACCCCGCTATGGTCAATGTCAAGGGTAACATGGTCGGCTACTGCCTTTAGCTCCTCAGAGGCGTTACCCATAGCCACCGCCAGACCAGCCGTGGACAGGAGCGAGATATCATTAAACCCATCCCCTATTGCCATAACCTCAGCCAGAGATACGTCTAAATACGAAGCTAATGCCTCCAGAGCCTTCCCTTTAGACACACCACGATTAATCACGTTATTAAAATCAACGTCGGGATAAGCCGGCGTGCTCGTCCGGGAAAAGCTGAGACTACCCCCAAACCGACGGTAGAAATCTTCAGCCTTAGCCCTCTCTTCGGCAGAGGAGGTCACCAGCGTCCCTTTAATAATCCTCTCCTTCTGCCAGAGCTCGGTGAAATCTACAACAGTTGGCTCGAGGCCAAAGAACTGGCGGCGGATTTCAGTAGCCCATGTCTCCCGCTCGACAAAATACCGGGTTGCCGAATAGAGGTCAATGTCCATTTCGTTCAGATGAATATATTCAACAATCTCCCTGACCAACCTTTTGCTGATTGGCTGAACATAAACCTCCTCGCCATTTTCCACGTTGCACACCAGCGCACCATCAAAGAATAT
>CAZRDI010000061.1:0-3356 GCA_964598825.1 uncultured Dehalococcoidales bacterium | reverse complement strand
CCACCCAGCATGTGTGCCAGCAGAGCCTTCTGCAGGTGCATCCTGTTCTCAGCCTGGTCAAAGACCACCGACCGCGGATCATCTAAAATGCCCCCAGCCACTTCCTCGCCATAATGGGCCGGCAGGGGATGCATCAATATAGCACCTTCATTAGCCAAAGACATAAGCTCGTCATTCACCTGGTAGCCGGCAAACGTCTCGCGTCGCTGCTCTGCCTCAGACTCCTGCCCCATGCTCGTCCACACGTCAGTGTAAACCACGTCCGCCCCGCTAACCGCCGCCCGGGGGTCATCAGTGCAGAGTATTTCAGCCCCGTTCCCCATAGCGTAATCCTTAGCCAGACGCAGTACTTCATCCTGCACCTCGTAGCCGGCCGGGGAAGCAATCCTGAAATTCATCCCCACAAGCGAAGCCGCCAGAAGCAGACTGTGAGCCACATTATTGCCGTCGCCAACAAAGGCTAATGTCAGACCGCCAAGTTGCTCTTTCTTCTCGTAGATGGTAAGCAAATCAGCCAGCGCCTGGCAGGGGTGCTCCCGGTCAGAAAGGGCGTTTATCACCGGCACGCTGGAAAACTCAGCCAGAACCTTCAGAGTCTGGTGAGAAAAGGTACGGGCAACAATTGTATCTACATAGCGGCTGAGCACCCGGGCTACATCCGCCACCGACTCACGCTCTCCCAGACCAACCTCGGCCGGAGACAGATAAATGGTATGCCCGCCTAGCTGCTGCATAGCCACCTCAAAGCTAACCCGGGTCCGTAACGACGGCTTCTCAAAGACAAGGGCCAGCATCTTCCCGTCAAGCAAAGAAAGCCAGCCTCTCGCTTTCATATCTACCGCATCTGATATCAGTAAGTTAA
This sequence comes from uncultured Dehalococcoidales bacterium, assembly GCA_964598825.1. Classification (GTDB taxonomy): domain Bacteria; phylum Chloroflexota; class Dehalococcoidia; order Dehalococcoidales; family JAUXAP01; genus JAUXAP01. The sequence goes on along the minus strand of CAZRDI010000061.1, from coordinate 2,494 downwards.
TATCCTCACCGCTGAGATCGGATATCGAAAGTAAATCCTTCCCTTCCAAATTAAACCCCCTCTATACACCACAGTATATCACGAAACTTAACCAAACCAATAGGGGCCTTTAGTTAAGGACTGCTTGACCCACTACCACGGAAGTGGCTAATATAGGTGAGAAGGGAGATACTATGAGCAAGCTGACGGAATCACTGGAACTATGCAATGAATGCGGCGCCTGTCTGGAGGTCTGCCCCACCTATAAAGCAACCCAGAACGACAATTTCTCCCCGATAGGCAGGATTGAAGCCGCAGGGAAGATATTACAGGGTGAAGAGGTTACCCCCCAGGTAATAGAAAGCATCTATAGCTGTCCTGAATGCCACCTGTGCACCGGCGTTTGTCCCTATGAGATAGACGTCCCTGAAGCCGTTATCCAGTCGCGGATAGAGCTGGTAAACAGAGGTTTAGCTCCTCTGGAAAAGCAAAAGGCGATTATAGAAGGAATCCAAAAACTGGGTAACGCCGTCAACGGCGACCCGTCAAAAAGGCTTGACTGGCTACCTGAGGAGTTACCCGCCCACAAGTCAAGCACCTTACTCTATGTCGGCTGCCTGGCCTCCTATATGGTCAAGGACGCCGCCGTCTCATCCTACCTGCTACTGAAGAAACTGGGAGTTGACTTCATGATTTTACCGGATGAGGGATGCTGCGGGATTTATTACCATGAGGTAGGAAAAACCGACCTCGCAAGGGAAAAGTTTGAGGAAAATGTCGCCAGGTTTAAAAAGGCGGGCATCAAAAGAATTATCACCACCTGCGGCGGCTGCTACCACGCCTTCAAAAGATTATACCCCCGGCTTCTAGGAGATATGGACTTTGAGGTGCTGCACATCATCCAGTTACTGCCCTCTCTACTAAAAGAAAAAGGGGTAAAAACAGGGCAAAAAGAAGGCGAGGTAACCTACCACGACCCGTGCCGACTGGGAAGGCTCGGAGGGTTTTACGATGAGCCGAGAGAGGCCATGGAACTCTGCGGGGTAAAGGTAAACGAGCTACCTCAAAATAGAGAGAACGGACTCTGCTGCGGAGCCGGGGGAGCAGTAAGGTCAGTTTACCGAGACCTGTCTCTCAAACTAGCCGCCGATATATTAGACCAGGCCCCGACAAACCAGATAGTAACCACCTGCCCCTTTTGCCAGTTCAATTTCAGTTACACCATTCGCAAGACGGAAAGCGATAAGAAGATTGCCTATATAGCGGACACCATACTCAAGGCACTGTCATAACCCAATACTATTTAGAGGAGGGGCTAAAAATGAGCGCCGATGAAAAGTTCACCGTATCAGGAAGCCAGGTAGTTGAGAAAGTCAAGCAGCTTATCCACGAAGGTAACATCAGAAAGGTTCGTATAATACACGAAGGCAAAACCATACTGGAGATTCCGCTATCAATCGGTGCACCGGCAGCGGCGATAGGTATTCTAGCCGCCCCGCTCCTGGCCGCTCTGGGCGCTTTTGCCGCCCTGGCAACAGAATGCACCATTGAGGTTGAGAAGACAGAAAAACCACCGGAGCAGGGGTAAGATTAATAAATGACAGAAATCCTTCTGGTAAGGCACGGGGAAACGGCATGGAACGTGGGGGAAATATTCAGGGGAAGAATTGATATTGAGCTTAACGAAATAGGGATTAAACAGGCAGCGCTACTGGCCGAATATCTAAGCCATATAAAGATAGATGCCATTTACTCCAGCCCGCTAAAACGAGCCGTGAAGACAGCCGAGGCGATTGCCAGCCACCATCGCCTTAATGTAGAGATTGCTCCCGGTCTTACAGATTTTAACTATGGGGAATGGCAGGGTTTGCCCCATCAAGAGGTGAAGGATAAATATAAAGAGCTTTATGCAGAATGGACTAACAACCCCGAGTGGGTAAAGATGCCCGGTGGCGAGAGCCTGGAGGATATCAGAAAAAGAGCAACGGATGTGGTAAATACCGTTATATCCAGATATAAAGGCACCGTAGTCCTGGTATCTCACCGCGTGGTGAATAAAGTCCTGATATGCACTTTGCTGGGACTGGACAACTCTCATTTCTGGAATATAAGACAGGACAACTGCGGAATTACCGCCTTTGCCTGTGAAAACAAACGGTTCATCCTCACCAGGCACAATGACACGTCCTGCTTAAAGCCTCTCCAGCAAACCCCGCTCAGTGATTTCTAATCACATCTAAAGGATAAAAAATGGAAGGCGGAAGGACTGCCAACCATAAAATAGATACCTGTTACGTAACCCCTAGCAAGATAACAACCTTTAACCCATCATGGCCGCAAAACAAATACGAAGTAAATCTGGTTCGGGATTTCGACAGCGATGGTTAAGCTGCCAAATCGCTGCCGCAACTCGGTTTCAAGCCTACGAATTACCTCTGAGTGGATATCTTCGGGGGTAGTGGTAGTGAAAGAATAGGAACGAGACCTAACATAGCTCAGTGCTTTATCCAGCCTC
>CAZRDI010000060.1:0-8772 GCA_964598825.1 uncultured Dehalococcoidales bacterium | reverse complement strand
AGCTAGCACTGTTCCAAGAATCTTCTTATCTGCTCCGCCTTCTCCGTCCTGCCCAGCTTGTAGTATGCCTCACACTCATACTTCAATGAGAACACAAGAATGGATAACCCGTCATAGTTGATAAAGCACGTTTTACTGCGTATATCAATCGGGGCTTCCCAACTTCCATCAGGAAGACGCTTTTGAATATCCCCCATAATCTCAACTTTGACGCCCTCAATATTAAGTTCCCCGAAATGGGAACGAATTTTCTCCACAGAGGAGAACTCCACATTTCGAACTACGTATCGCGAGAACCGACGTTCAATCTCGTAGGCACCTGCTTTGTCGGTTTGAATATCAATATCATGCACATTTACATCCATACCCTGGAGGGCAAAGCCGAGACTACCCGTTACCGCCCAGCTCACCTCGTTAATAGGCAAGTGCTTGTGAAGCTGGTGCAGAACTCTGGTAAAACGCGAGTCAATCATTACCGCACCACAAAATTAACCAGTCTACCCGGAACATATATCGTATTGACTATCTCTTTGCCCTCTACGTAAGCCTTTACCCGCTGTCTTTCCCGGGCGAGCTTCAGGGCTTCGTCCTCAGTAATAGCCGCCGATACGGCAACCCGGTCACGCAGCTTGCCGTTGACCTGAACCACCAGAGTAATTTCCTCATCCTTAGCCAGCTCTTTATCCCACTGCGGCCAGCTTTGATTATGAATGCTGTAATCGTGCCCCGTCCTCTGCCACAGCTCCTCTGCCAGGTGCGGCACGCTAGGCGCCAAGAGCAGAAGAAGGGCATCTATTGACTCTTTCCAGGCTGAAGGGCTGACAGAACCGTCTTCCTTCACCCTGGTCAGGTAGTTGGTGAGCTCCATAAGTACCGCTATCATGGTATTAAACCGAAGATTCTCCATGTCCTCGGTCACTTTCCTGATAGTCTGGTGAGTAATACGGGCTAACTCCCGCTCTGCCTTCTGCCCGACACCAGAATTAACTTTCCCACCCCGACCATATCCCCCCAGAACCAGACCCCACACCCGGTTAAGCCAGCGGCTCATACCACTGATGCCGCTATCTGACCAGTCGCCTCCCTGGTCCCACGGCCCGAGGAACATCAGGTAGGCGCGTACCGTGTCCGAACCGAGACTGGCGACTAAATCATCAGGCGTAATAACGTTACCACGCGACTTACTCATCTTCTGGTGCTCTCTGACAATAATGCCCTGGTTAAATAGACGGGTAAACGGCTCATCAAAATCAACCAGCCCCATATCGCGAAGCGCCTTGGTAAAGAAGCGGGCGTAAAGCAGGTGCATCACGGCATGCTCAGCACCACCGGTATAAAGGTCTACCGGCATCCAGTATTTTATTTTCTCAGGGTCAAAGGCAGCCCTATCATAGTGCGGACTACAGTAACGCAGGAAGTACCACGACGAACACATGAAGGTATCCATAGTGTCTGTCTCCCGTTTTGCCGCTCTGCCGCACCGAGGACAATCGGTGTTGACGAATCCCTCATGATAAGCCAGCGGTGACTCACCGGTAGGCCTGAACTCAGCGTCCTCGGGTAACAACACGGGCAGGTCTTTCTCCGAGACGAGAACAACACCGCATTTCTCACAGTAGACCATCGGTATCGGTGCGCCCCAGTAGCGCTGGCGCGAAATCAGCCAATCGCGAAGCCGGTAGCTAACAGTGAATTTGCCGAACCCGTGCTGTTCCAGCCATTGGGTTACTGTGCTGATAGCACGGTCACCAAGCGTCCCCGCGAGTGGCCCGGAGTGAATCATTGCCCCGTACCCGGTATGGAACAGCACATCACGGTAAAACTCCAAGCCCCACAGCATCTCCATAACAGTACGCTTATCGCCTACATTTGGCTCCAGCTCTTTACAACGTGCCAATATTTGCTTATCCGCCGCAATCGAATCCAATGGTATCATCTGGACGCCATCCTTCTCAACAAAGAAAAAGAGCCAATGCGCACCGACAATCTCGTTCCAACCGCCTGACACGAGGTATGTTTTCATAAGCTCAACATAGTGATTTATCTGATCTTCGCCATGTAAAGTCACGAATAACCCACCTTCATCCGCGTTAGTGTAGGTTATCTTTGCCCTCTTCAACTCTTCCTCGAATCCTGCCCGCATCGTCCCGGGGAAAGCATAGCTTTTGGCAATGCCATCGGTGCGGTCTATCACCGGAATAACGGGCAGGCCATACTTCAGGGCAAAGGCAAAGTCACGCTCATCGTGTGCCGGCACCGCCATTACCGCCCCGGTGCCATAGCTCAGCAGCACGTAATCAGCAATCCAGATTGGCACCTTCTGGCCATTAAGTCTATTCACTACATAAGCGCCGGTAAACACCCCGTCCTTTTCTTTTTCCGTTGACAGCCGCTCAATCTCGGTCTGCTGTCGGGACCGGGCGATATAGTCTTCAACCTCGGCCTTTTTCTCAGGTATGGTGAGCTTAGGCACCAGAGGGTGCTCCGGAGCCAAGACCATAAAGGTAACGCCGTAGGCAGTATCCGGACGGGTGGTAAAAACCCGGATTTCCTTATCCTCTACTCCCGAGTGGTCCAGAGCGAAAGAAATCTCGGCTCCCACGCTCTTACCGACCCAGTTTCGCTGCATTATCTTTATTCGCTCCGGCCAGTCGATACCGTCGTGCTGCATAAGCTCATCGGCATATCTGGTGATGCGGAAGAACCACTGCTCACGGTTCTCGTGTGTTACCACCGTACCGCAGCGCTCACATCGACCGTCGATGACCTGCTCATTGGCCAGCACTGTCTGGCAACTCGGGCACCAGTTGACCGGTGCCAGTCGCCGGTAGGCGAGGTCATGCTTGTACAGTTCAAGAAAAAACCACTGCGTCCACCGGTAGTATTCCGGCTGACTTGTAATCACCTCCCGGCTCCAGTCATATACAGCGCCGATGCTCTTTAATTGTTTCCGCAGCTTCTCTATGTTCTGCATTGTCCAGGTGGAGGGGTGGATACCCTGCTTGATAGCCGCATTCTCCGCTGGCAGACCGAACGAATCGAAGCCGATGGGGTGAAGCACATTGTAACCCCGCATCCGCCTGAAGCGGGCATGGACATCAGGAGGAACATAGTTGAACCAGTGACCGATATGGAGGTCACCGGAGGTATAAGGGAGCATGGTGAGAGCATAGTATTTAGGCTTAGCGCTGTCCTCGCCGACCTCATACAACTTATCCTCAGCCCATCTCTGCTGCCACTTCCCCTCAATTTCCTGCGGGTTATATTTGTCCATCATTCACCCCTACTATCTAAATCAGCCTTCACTCTCATCGCAGATAATTGTAGCAATAAAGTGCCGAGTAGGCAACAGGCAGCCAAGCAGCAGTCTAATGATTGGTCACCGGAGGGAAGGCATACCTAATAATTAACAAAGGAGTTAATTATTACGAAACCTTTATGAAACGTTTATGAAATGTTTATAATCTTTATCCTTACCTTTATGTTTGCATGGTAGATTTGGATTATAGGAATTCACCAAATGTTCGGAGGAGCAAAAAAGGGAGGTAAATCATGCAGAATTTTGTTGTAGCCGGAAAAGCCAAGACCGTCTTCCGACTCGTTGAGCTTATGGCGAAGGGGAAAGAGGCAGAGAAGTCCGGGGCGAAGAAAAAGTAAGGGTGCCTGCCAAACAGGCAGGGCTTAAAATATTCAGGGTAGGAAAGAGGTGAGCCCAACAGCTAATCTGACACGGGCACAGAACTCCTCTCCGTTGGGAATCAGCCACCCAACCCCCACTCACCACTCTTTCCTTGAGACTAACTGAAATTCAGCCCCGTAATCAAAAAAACAACCAAATATCGCATCCGGCGGAGCATCTTTTAAGATGCTCCCTCTTTTTTCTTTATACCGACCCTGATATTTAGGGATTTGCGACCCCCTCCCGTCAAACACCACAACCGTATTGTTCGGAAATCTGATAGCAGTTTTAATCATTACTGTTACTCTTTTACTCCCTGGCCTTAATAGCTACCCGCTCTTCATCTTTTTTTCTAGTTCGGGTATCCGCCTGCCCCGCTTGCTCCGATAGCAACATCGGTTGCCCTTTCTGAAGAAGCAGGATAGGTAACAGTACTCCTGCCCAAGGGGACAATTGGCCACTCGCACACCTTTGTCATAAGACATATAACCACCTCCCTACTTTCCTCCCCTTTACTCCTCTTTACTCCTCTTTACTCAAGAATGCAACTAATAGTGGCTCCGGGCACTCCAGTCCGGCCTTCTGAGGCAGACGCCACGCCTTTTTGTCCCACAAAGGGCCTATATTTTATTTATCGCCCATCCGACGGCATAATGCCTTGTTCAGCACGTCTCAGCTTTGCCTTGATGCGAGCCAAAAGCTCACTTATGCGCACAGGCTTCCTCATATAATCATCCGCACCCAGAGCTATGGCATCACGTAAAGAGGTTACTTCACGCATTACGCTGAGCATGATTACAGGAACCCCGGAGCGCTCTCGTATATTGGCAAGAACCTGAAGGCCATCAATCCCGGGCATGACAACATCCAGAAGAACCAAATCCGGCACATGTTCCTCCAGCAGGGCCAGTGCTGATCTACCGTCCGTCGCCAGAACCACGTCATACCCTTCCATCTCAAGGCTGCGGTTAAGCACCCTCAATATTTCCTGGTCATCATCCACCACTAAGATTAATTGCTGCTGCTTTTTCACCGCCAAGGAATCCTCTTTTTTAATGCGCCTCCTTGTAATGTCTCCTCCTCCTAGTTTTGCGAAAATTTGCGTGGTGTTAGCTTCCACATGAGCATCAGAGTCAGCCAGGCTTCAGTGCTGCCAGGACTTCTTGTTCCCCCTGTTTTCCCCGTGATGTGATTAACATATAAATGCCGCATGCCTTTCGGGAGAGCAGGCCTATCACGCCTCGCCGCGTTGACCAGCGGGACACTGGTGTGAGACTTGTAGAACGCACCCATGCGTCCGCTATGCTTCTCAAAAGAGTACCCACTACTCCCGTGGTTGGAGCTAAACCGCTGCTTTATATCCTTCTGTATCATTGCCATCTCTCCTATCTCCCCCTGTTTCCAGTTATAGAATAGGGGAACGGCGACACAGCAATGTCACAGGAGCGGCTCAAGGCATAACATTGTTGTCACAAAATAAAAAAGCCTTCCTTTGAGGAAGGCTTCATCCCGAGTCATATACCTGACAGCTAGCTGGGTTTTAAGAACGTGTATCCGATACCAATCCTGGTGGAAATGAACCGCGGCTCTTTAGAGTCATCTTCCAACTTCTGACGCAGTCTACTGATGTTAACTCTAATAAGATGGCGCTCACCGATATACTCCTCCCCCCAGACCGCCCCCAGTATCTGGCCAGGAGTGACCAGCCGCCCGGCATTATGCACCAGATAAGACAGTAGCTTATATTCGGTAGCAGTCAGATTCACCCCCTGACCACGCAAGGTAACGCTGTGCCGGGTAAAGTCTACTACCAGGTCATCGGATTGAAACACAGGTTGAGGAGACTCATCCCGGGATTCAGTCCGGTGCAACACTGCCCTCACCCGGGCTGCCAGCTCCCTGGAGGAGAAAGGTTTAGTCACGTAATCGTCGGCACCTATATCAAATCCCCTAACCTTCTCATCATCATCATCCTTAACGGTAACTATAATTATCGGTATCCGGGAAAATTCACGAATTTGCCCACACACAGTATATCCGTCTAAACCGGGCATCATGATGTCCAGCAGCACCATGTCTATTGTTTCCCTGTCAAGCAGGTCTAGAGCAGCTTGTCCATCTCTGGCACCGAGCACCCCATAGCCCTCAAGCTCCAGAATACGCGTCATAAGACGCAACATGTGAACATCGTCATCAACCACCAGCAAGGAGGTCTTCCGATACGTCATAGCTAAATTCTCCCGTTCTACAGCTTCACTACGCTGGTTACGCTGTCCCTGATGTCCGCTGCACTCAATGGCTTGACCAGGTAGTCCACAGCACCCATACTTAAGGCTCTCGCCCGTTGCTGTGTACCAGCGGAGGCAGTGAACACAATTACCGGGATACCCTGAAGCGATGTCTCACTCTTCATCCTCTCCAGCACTAACCATCCATCCTTACCCGGCAGTCTCAAATCCAGAAGCACCAGTGCACACTTATGCCGACGAACCAGCTCCAGACCCTCCTCACTGTTACCAGCTTCGAGAACGTCAAATCCCTCCAGGGCTAGAACACGGCATACGAACCGCAAGACATCAGCCTCGTCCTCTATCACCAGAATAGTATCCTTACGATGCTTCTTCAGCATGGAGTAACTCCTCCCCGGTACCCACAGGCAATGTGAAGCGGACAGTAGTCCCTATTCCCTCCTTACTCTCCAGCCAGATTCGCCCCCCCTGCGCCTCCACCAGTGCCTTGCACAAGGCCAGACCCAGACCCATTCCACCCGGGTCCTGAGCCAGCCGCTGCTCAATACGATACATGCGGTCAAATACTCTACCTATATCAGCACTGGGTATCCCTCTCCCCTGGTCGGTAATACTTATCTCCACCTCACACGCCCTCGTCTCTACCCGAATCACCACATCGGTTCCCTTCTCCGAATACTTAGTAGCGTTATCCAGAAGATTATCCAGCACCTGGTGAAAACGCCTGATATCCACTTTCAACGGCGGCAGCTCTCCTCTTTCTAAGTCAAGCCTCAGCCGATACTCCGGCACCCGCAACTGCGCCTCAGCCACCATATCCTGCAACAGCCGGTCGACCCTGGTGACAACCATATCAAGTTGGAGCAGCCCCGCGTCCATGCGGGACATATCCAGCAGGTGGTCAATAAGCTCGGAAAGCCTGTCGGTCGCTGCGTCAATGGCATCCAGGTACTGCCGCTTCTCAGTGCGCCGTAGCCTCTTATCATAGTCAAGGAGCATGGTGGAATAGCCCTTGATACTGGCAAGCGGTGTGCGCAGCTCATGGGAGACCGTAGAAAGTAGTCCGCTCTTGAGCTTGCTCAATTCCTCATACTCGGTCGTTTTCCTTTCCAGGTGCTTGCTTTCAGCTTCTATCTTTTCCAGCTCAACGATTCGTTTGCGCATTTGCACCAGCTCACCTATGAGTTCTGCTTTCCCCTTATCTTCATCTTTCATCTCGTATACTTCATAAAACGGATGGCTATCCTTAGCCAATGTTCTCCAGTATAAAGGATACTACCGTCCTTGCCTCTTGTCAATATTATAGTCAATAGTCTTGCACATTACATGTAACAGGTGCCTGATTAATGCCTATTATCGCTAATAATTGACTTTTGTCCATTATAGGGTTGTACCAGCACTGCTGACAACGCATGATTTGCGGGTATAGCGGACTGGTGTTCAGAGAAGATTTACAAAAACTCTAAATGAGATGTTGATGAACAGGTGAATAATAAACGCTGGCCAGTAAGAATTCCCCCGATATACGACATAGCCGAGGTAGATTCCCGTCACTATGGTACTTATCGTCTCTATCTCCGGCTTTGCCAAATGAAGGAGCACAAACGGAATCATCTGTATGAGTATGCTGCTCTCCTTTAGTTTTTCCTTTAACCCGAAGAGAAGAAAACCACGGAACAGAAATTCCCAGGCAAACAGGTATACTATCGTCTCAAGGGAATATCTGAGCAAATCAAATTGCTGTATAGTGTAATAACTTTCCAATAAAGAACAACGGGAGGCGAAATAAAGTATTGGAAGCCCGACCAGAAATGTCGCCACGACATGAAAACACCACGTCCTCCAGTTACCCAACCTCAATCCAAAGTTCAAAGGATTTCTCCGTAAAAGAACAACAATCGTCAAGATGGGTAGAATCGCAAAATATACCAGAGAACCAAGCCATCGCGGCGGAATCGGGTGGTAGCTATCAAGAGTGAGAAAAAGGGTAGCCAGGCCTACTACTATTATCTCGCTGTAGTTTCTTCTTAAAAAGTAGTAGAGCTCCTTAATTTCTCTCTTGGACAGGTTGATTACGCTATTTTTCATAATGAATAAGATTAATATAGATAACCGGGAAAGCCATCCGGGTCAGGTGAGGATAGAGCATGTGTCATCGGCTTGACCATGCTCGTAGTGTACATCCGCGCTACCGGTAATATCAACACCACGCCAACAGGGCATAAAATGCCAGATTGTGCAACAAGGTAACAAAACAAGCACCTTTTGCCTACCAAACTAAGTAATATCCCGGCCGGTAGCTAAAAATTTGTGCGAGGCTATTGACATTACAGTAGAGAATAGTTTAAGCTTCAGATTAAGCTTCAAGCAAAAAAGGAGGCAGAGATGCAAGCATACTGTGTGAAATGTCGCGCCAAAAGGGAAATGAAGGATGCTAAGGCAATTACCATGAAGAATGGTAAGCCAGCGACCCAAGGAGTTTGCCCCACGTGCGGGACTAAGATGTTCAGGATAGGGAAGAGCTAAAACTGACATTATGGGAAGCATGACTACCAAAGGCTGAATGCTTCCCCGTACGGCTTACCGGTAACAAAGGTTAGCATTAAAAGGCTAACGTAGTTTAGCCGCCACTCATGAAAAAGATCGTGGGCTGTGTTTGGCATGGATTGCAGAGGCGGAACCGGGACACATAGTAACTAATGGCAGTCTCGATGAGTTTTAATCCGTGTTGATTTGGGTGTGTGCCTGAGTCGAACTGTGTCCACAATCCTGCATTGCATATTGATGCCCCCCACCTCTCTTGAAAGGTAGGCAAGGCATGGGCAAACTGGAGCACGTCACCAT
>CAZRDI010000059.1:0-8884 GCA_964598825.1 uncultured Dehalococcoidales bacterium | reverse complement strand
CCCCGTTTCTCCCCCAGGGCTTCGCCAAAGGCTTTGCCCAGGCAGATAGCCACGTCTTCAGTGATGTGGTGCTGTTCATCTCCGGCGGCGGAAATCTTTATATCAAACCGGCCGTGCCTGGCTATCTGTGACAGGAAGTGGTCAAGCATCTGAATCCCGGTATTTACCTCGTATTTACCGCTGCCGTCAAGGTTAAACTCCAGGCTGATATTGGTTTCTGCGGTTGCCCGTTTGACGGCGGATGACCTGACAGCCATCAGGGGGAAGGCCTGCATTGCTTTAAGGCGAAACAGGGCACCCATGGGCACATTCCCCATACGTATTTGATTGTAATACGACCGGCTGCACCCGATTTGTCCTGCCATCTCCCGGTCGGTATACCCGCTTTTCTTCTGAATCTCTTTCAGTGTCTCAAGCAGTTCCATTTTAAGTCTCCTGTTAAGCATTATAACACTATTTACGGATTTGTCAATTGCTATTCTGTAACTAACTGTTAAGTATTATAACACTTATTCGGGATTTGTCAAGGGATTGATAGCGTTAATTGTTAAGTATCTTAACACACAGGTAGTCAGGGGTGGTCTTATCAGGGGAAACTCGGCGCTTAAGTCAGCCCCCTATTTCCCGCAGGGCTTTGATTAGGGCGTCGGTGTGTTCCGGCTTGCCTACGCTGATGCGGATGGAGCTCCGCAGAAGCGGCTGGTCAAAGTAGCGGACCAGTATGCCCTTGTTCTGCAGTTTTTGTTGGAGTTCACCTGCGTCGCCGTTCAGCACCGAGCAGAGGATGAAGTTAGTCCGCGAAGGGAATGGTTTTAGCCATTCAATTTTCTCCAGCTCGCCGAAGAGTCTTTCCCTCTCTGCGATTATTGCCTTTACCTTGCTCATTAAGTAGTCAACGTCTTTTAGCGACTCCTGCACAGCCAGTTTAGCCGCTGCATTGACGCAGTACGGTTCCTTAATTCTCAGCAGGTAATCGGCAATCCTGGGAGGGAAAAGGCCGTAACCTATTCTCAAACCGGCCAGCCCGGCCCACTTGCTGAAGGTTCGCAGCACCATCAGGTTCTTATACTGGCTGACCAGTGGCGCTACTGTTTGCCCGCCAAATTCATAGTATGCCTCGTCTACCAGGAACGGTACGCCGGTGTCCAGTATCTCCAGTATATCCTGCCTGGGCGTAATTGTGCCGGTGGGGTTATTGGGGGTAGCCAGCAATATCAGTTTTGTCTTTTTAGTTATAGCCGCCTTAACGGCTTTCACGTCAACGGCGAAGTTTTCGTCTCGGGGTACATCAACTACAGTGCCGCCAGCCAGGTTGGTGAAAAAAGGGAACATGGCAAAGCTGGGAACGCAGTTTATCACCTCGTCACCCGGTGTAATAAATAGCTGCAGGATAAGGCCGATTAGCTGGTCGCTGCCGGCTCCGGCGGCGATGTGTTCGGTGCCAACTCCGGTGTATTCCTGAAGCTGTTTCCTGAGTTCTGCCTGTCCGGCATCGGGATATATATTCAAATCGGTGCAGGTAGCCAGGGCTTTTTGTACCCGCGGCGAGCAGCCGTAGGGGTTCTCATTAGCGTCCAGTTTGATTATATCTTCTACGGGAACTTCAACCTTGCCCTCCAGGGTTTCCGGTGACTTGCTGGCGGCATAGCCACCGAAGGCAACCAGGTCGGGTCTTATCAATTTCTCTATTCCGTCACCTTCAGGCATCTTGCTTACCCCTTTCCGTATTTGTCTTTTTTATTTAAGCGTTTTTCCGCGGCGCGGGCGTGGGCGTCAAGTCCCTCGGCCCTGGCGATGATTGCCGCTGCCTGCGCCAGTTCTTTCAGGCTCGCTTTATCCATATTGACCAGGCTGGTCAGCTTGACAAAATCGGTCACGTTGAGCGGCGAGCTGAATCGGGCGGTCCCCTCCGTGGGTAACACGTGGGACGGTCCGGCCACGTAGTCCACCAGGACCTCAACGGAGTTCTCCCCTATAAATAAGCACCCGCCATTGGATACTTTATCAACATAGGAAGCCGCTTTATCCACTACCAGGCAGAGGTGTTCCGGAGCGTAGAGGTTGGATAGTTCTATGGCTTCGTCCACGCTGGCCACCACCGCTATTATTCCGTTATTCTCTAGAGCTTCCGTGGCTATAGTCCGGCGCGACAACTGCTTTAATTGCTGTTCAATTTCCCGGTTAACCTCGTCTGCCAGCGGGCGTGAAGTGGTTATCAGAATAGCTGAGGCTAGAGGGTCGTGTTCCGCCTGGGCCAGAAGGTCGGCGGCGCAGTATTCCGGGTTGGCGGTCTCGTCGGCGATGATGATGACCTCGGACGGCCCGTAGAGCCCATCAATCCCGACCGCTCCATATACGAGTCTTTTAGCTGTGGTGACGTAGATATTACCCGGGCCGCAGACCTTGTCCACCGCCGGAATTGACTTCGTACCGAAAGCAAGGGCGGCGATTGCCTGGGCGCCGCCTACGGAAAACACGCGGTCGATACCGGCGATATCGGCGGCAACAAGCACGGCCGGGTGCACGGTGCTGTCTTTACGCGGCGGCGTAACCAGTATAACTTCTTTCACACCGGCAGCTTTCGCCGGGACAGCCGTCATCAGGAGTGACGAAGGCAGCGGAGCGGTGAAACCGGGAGTGTGGACTCCAACCCTGTTCAGCGGGCGTATCAACCAGCCCAGCTCCGTGCCGGCGCTCTCATGCAGGAGGCTGTCCCTCTGTGTCGTGTGGAAGGACTCTATCCGTCCGGCGGCCAGTTTAAGTGCTGAGAGAAGCTCTGAGTCCACCTCGTTGTAAGCGGCGTTTATCTGCTCCCTGCCGACTTCAAGCGAGGTAAGTTTGACGCCATCGAATTTGAGGGTATAATCAAAGAGGGCGGCATCACCTCTCTGGCGCACTTCGTTGATAATTTGCCTGACCACCTGCTCACGCTCGTCGATATCAGGTGCTTCTTTCGCTTGCCTTGATAGTGCCGCTTTTGCTGACTGAAAGCCTTCAATGATTTTCAATTTAGGTATTCTCCACTGCGATTTGCAGAGCTTCAGTAATAGACTTTATCCTTTTGCTCTTGATGGGACTGCATTCACTATCCCTGGCGCCAATGAGACATGCCGTTGATTTGAACAGGGTGTCAATGATTTTCAGGTTGTGCCGGGCAATGGTGCGCCCCGTCTGGGTGTTCTCAATCAGGAGGTCAGCGTCTTCGGGCACGAAGGCTTCGCTGGCACCCCACGTGGGAATTACCCGGTACATTCCAAGGTGGCTGTCCCTGGCATACTTATCGGCTATATTTACGTACTCTGAAGCTACTCTGAATGGCACCGTGCGCCCGGCGTTAAGCTCTCTCAGGTCAGAGACATCTTTTACGGGCAAATCATTACTGACCACCGCCACTATTTTCACCCCCCCGAATTTAAGGTCGAGCAGCTCGGTTGCCGGGCTGGACGGGAACTGGTACAGGTGCTCCCTGAGCCAGTCTCTGCCGGTTATAGCCAGGTCAAAATTCCCATTAGCCACCTGCAACGGCATATCCTGAGGCCTGATTACCTTAATCGTGACCCCGTTTAAGCTGGCGGTTGGTCGGCAATTGACCCCCGCCGACGGGTAGTCATCAATCCGAATGCCGGCTTTGTTTAGTAGCTGAAGGGTGGGCAGCTGCTGGTGTCCATCGGGTAAAGCCAGGTGGATTGTGTCCTTGGCCGCTTCGTTGGAGGCTGGTCGGCCAGCTGTTTTTGACCCTCGCAATGTGTTGACAGGTGGAGGGCGTTTCTCAGGAATTGGCAGTTTATTATTGAGAGCAGCCAGCATATTACTGGTGTCTTTTGTTTCCCAGCTGGTCTTGTTGGCTATGAGGAAAGCGCTGAAACTGAGCGCGCTGCCCATCGGTGTCAGGTCATAGGCGGAAAGCTCGTCGTCGGTTCTGCCCGGAACCAGGACTAAATCGGCATTTTCCGGTGGATAAGCCTCGGCGGCTCCCCATAGAGGAAAGATACTGAACCGCCTCAATCGCCGGTTCAAAGCAAAGGACTCAGCCAGGTTAGGATACTCGCTGGCGATGCGTATTATGTCCTTCCTCGCCTGCATTTCCTCCGGGCTGGATGCCGCCTCAGAACCGCTGGCGGCTATGTACAGGGCGCCTTCCCCGTAGCCCAGATTTTTTACCTTGACCAGGGCCGAGGTCGGGTATTTGGCCAGTAGCTCTTCAACCCAGTCTAGCCCGCAGATGCCCAAATCATAGTTGCCTACCGCCACCTGAATGGGGATATCCTTTTCGTGGAATACCCTGGCAGATAGATTAGGAAACCGGCTTGATTCAAGATAGTAGGAGCGCATTCCCTCGTGGTAGCCGCTAAGTCCCCAGTCCGCCTCCTTAAGCAGGGCGGCTGTTTCGGTTAAAAGGCGGCCCTTAGGTAGAGCTATCTTTATCTGCACCTTTCTCCCCCAGTACTCTTATAACTTCTTCAGCAGTTGATATGTCAACCTTCCTGTCATTAACCCGGTCGGTTAAGGTGAACGAAGGGGATTTGCTTTGGATATCAAGAGTCCACCTTATGTTAGCCGGCTCCCGCGCGCCCAGTTGAAGTTCAGCCACGTGGCCGGCTTCACGGAGGCGGCTGGCAATGTTGAAGCCTTCCTTCGCCATCTCCGGTTCAGCCTTAACCAGGACTCTCTGAGCCGACGGTCCGGTAAAGGTTTCCGGCTTTACCATATCCATCAGGCGGTCAAGGTAGAGGGCAAAGCCTGAGGCAGGAATGTCACTACCACCCATTAACGGAATAAGGTCGTCGTATCTACCACCGCCGCCTATCTTTTCCCCGCCTATAAAGAGCTGAAAAATCAAACCCGTATAGTACTCAAAGCCTCTGCCTGAGGTTATATCAATCTGGTAGTTATAGCCCAGCGCTTCAAGGTGATTAACAGTGTCTATGAAATTATTAAGGGAAGGTTTAAGTTCAGGCAAATCCTTAGTGAATAGAGTCTTTAAGTTTTTTAGAAATCCCGGTGATTTTCCTTTCATGTCCAGCAAAGGAGCCAGGGCTCTGCCCAGTGCCGGTTCCGACGGCTTCAGTCCGGTCAGGGCTTCCGTATCCCCGTCCAGAAGTCGGTCAAATATCCCGGTCTGCTCGTCAGGACTCAGCCCCAGCTTGGTTAATAATGCCCTTATCAAGCCGGCGTGCGATAGCTTCACTTCTACCTCTCCAAGCTTTAGCCTTTTCAGGACCTCCAGAGCCAGTATTATCAACTCTACATCGGCTATAGTTGACCCTGCTCCTATGAGTTCCGTTCCGCATTGCCATCTTTCCCTTGTCTTCTCCCCGGTCTCCTCAAAGGTGAAGACATTGGCTACGTAAAACAGTTTGGTCTGCGCCTTCTCTTCCATGCTGTCAATATAGAGCCTGGCAATGGGAATAGTGCCGTCAGGTCGTAATACTACCCTCTCCCCGCTCCAGCCGTCCCAATCAAGGAAGGAATATACCCTGCCCAGCATACCGGGGGTAAGTGTCCCGGTTGAGGTGAACAGGTGGAGATACTCAAGGGTTGGAGTTCTAACCTCCTCATACCCCCACTTAAGACAGCAGTCTCTGAATACCCCCTCAATTAGACGGAACCTTGCCATCTCCTCAGGAGACAGGTCCCGACTCCCCTTACATCTCTGGACTCTCATATCGCACCTTTAGTTAGCAGTTTGTAAATTCTACACTACTTTGCTTAGCTGTTCAACTCTACCTGGCTTCGTGGAGGCTTCTCCCGGGCTTACCTTGCTGTGGGTGACTTGACAAGTAGCTCCTCTTTTTATTTACAATACGCCTATCATTAGCGTATAATTTACTTTACTGACATTTTGATGAGGCTGGTTATGCTGAAGAACATACAACATTCCACTATTATTGCCAGGGTTGCATGATTAAACACGTGTTCAAAACTTTCCGTCTTGTCTTCTTCATAGGCTTGTTGGCTGTGGCTTTACTACCTATGGTGGCTAGAGCCGCAACCCCGACCGTTGAAGTCTTGCGCGTTGAGGGTACCATTGTTCCCGTGGTTGCTGATTACATTGACCGGGGCATCGGTGAAGCTGAGGACAGGAATGCCACCGTATGCGTTATTGAGCTGGATACGCCTGGAGGGCTGCTGGATTCAACTGAGATAATAGTCCAGAGTATTATGAACGCTAATATCCCCGTTGTTGTTTATGTCTCTCCGAAAGGCGCCTGGGCGGCTTCGGCGGGGACATTTATTACTCTGTCGGCTCATATCGCTGTCATGACGCCGGGCACCACCATCGGCGCTGCTCATCCTGTAAGCGGTAGCGGTGAGGAGATACCAGAGGAACAGATGAAGAAGATAGTTGAGTTCTCGGCCAGGTGGATGGAAACCATTGCCCAGGAGCGCGGGCGTAATATTGAAGAAGCCCAGCTGGCGGTAACGGAAAGTAAATCCTTCACCGATGTGGGTGCACTGGATTTCAATCTTATTGATTTCCGCGCTGATACTTTAGGAGACCTTATTTCCCAGATTGACGGTTGGCAGGTCACTTTAGCCAATGGCAGGGAGGTTACCATAGATACCACCGACTACGTGGCAACCAGAAATGAAATGAACTTTGTTGAGCGTTTCCTGCATGCTATCAGCGACCCCAACATTGCCTACATTCTCCTTTCTGTGGGTAGTATAGGTATTATCGCCGAGATTTACAGCCCCGGGACACTCTTTCCCGGAATTACCGGTGGTATTTGTCTGCTAATGGCTTTCTATTCTTTAGGCGTTCTTGATGCCTACTGGGGAGGCATATTGCTTATCGTGCTTGCTTTCGGACTCTTTATCGGTGAGGTGCTTACCGAGACCTTTGGTTTGTTTACTACGGGGGGCGTAGTCTCTCTTGTTCTTGGCTCATCAATCCTGTTTAGAGGAGGACTTCCGTCTATGCAAGTAAGTCCGTGGTTGATTGCCGTGGTCACAGTCTGCATTTCCGGTTTCCTGGCTTTCGCGGCTTATCGAATAGTTCGAGCTCACCGGCGCCAGGTAGCAACTGGCAAGGAGGAACTGATAGGCAAGACAGCCACGGTTAAAGTAGCCTTGAAACCTGAGGGGACCGTTCTGTTTAAGGGGGAGCTCTGGGCGGCGGAGCTGGACAAGGGGCAGGCGGAGGTTGGGGAGAAGGTGATTATAACCAGGGTTGAGGGCTTACAACTATATGTGACCAAAGAGAAAGAGGGGGAGCCAAGCGGGTGAGTCCAAAATCTTGCTTCTCCGGAGGTGTATATTGTTTCAGATAGATACAAGCTGGTTTCAGGTAGATCCGTGGCTGATTGCCGTAATAATAATCTGCGTTGTTGCTTTCCTTGCCATAGCCGTCATTTGGGGAATGCGGGCCCATAGGCATCGGGTATCTGCCGGCAGGGAAGACTTGTTAGGCAAGACGGCTGAGGTTAAAGTAGCCCTGAAACCTAAAGGGGTAGTCTTCGTTGAGGGGGAACGCTGGACGGCGGAATTGGACAAGGGCCAGGCAAAGCTTGGAGAGGAGGTGCTGATAAGCAGGGTTGAAGGCTTAAAAGTATGGGTAACTAAAAAACAGCAAAAACAATAACGGAGGTGAATTATGGATTGGATTATTTGGGCTGTCATTGGATTTCTGGTGATTATCATCGTTCCAATGGCCATAAAAATTGTTCAGGAGTATGAACGGGGGGTTATATTCCGTCTGGGGCGATTGGTTGGAGCTAAAGGACCCGGTCTGTTCCTCATCATACCTTTCGTTGACCGCATGGTGAAGGTAGACCTCAGGGTAATAACCATGGATGTCCCATCTCAGGAGGTAATCACCAAGGATAATGTTACCGTCAGAGTGAATGCCGTGGTATACCTCAGGGTAGTCGACCCTGAAGCTTCTGTAGTCAAGGTTTTAGACCACATCAGGGCTACATCGCAGATATCCCAGACGACACTGCGGAATGTATTGGGTCAATCCGAACTTGATGAGTTGCTCGCTTCCCGTGAGAAACTCAACCAGATGCTACAGAAGATAATTGATGAACAGACTGACCCGTGGGGTGTGAAGGTCAGCACGGTGGAGATTAAGGAGGTTGAGCTCCCCGAGGCGATGAAGCGCTCTATGGCAGCTCAGGCTGAGGCAGAAAGAGAAAGGCGAGCCAAAATCATCCATGCCCAGGGTGAGTTTGAAGCCTCAGAGAGGCTGGCTCAAGCCGGCGCCATTATGGCTAAGGAGCCGGTAACGCTGCAGCTTCGCTACCTGCAGACACTGACTGAGGTAGCCTCGGAGAAAAATAGCACTCTAATCTTCCCGGTACCTATAGACCTTATCAAGATGTTTGTGGACAGGGGCGGAAAGAAATAAAGGCCTGGTGAGTGATAATCCCGGAGCCTGCTCCGAGTGGTAGGCTCCGGGAGAAGTTTTTTAGTCTTTAATCTCGCAGGGTGGCATCCCCGGCTACAATCTTGGTGAGGCTTCCGTCCGCGTGGCGTAGCAGGAGACTACCGTCCTCGGCTACCGATTCAGCTATGCCTTCATACCTGCTTGTGCCTGATGTTACGCTAACTCTTCTCCCCAGGGTCACTAAACTGTCCCGCCACTCTTCGTAGATAGACTCCCCCGCCCGCAGCATCAGGTAAAGCTTTTCCATTTCGACCAGTAGATTGCGGACTACGCTTAGGCGCGAGACGTCTCTCCCCATCTCATGGGAAAGGCTGGTAGCGGTTAGCTTAATCTCAGGAAAGTCGGTTCGCCTGAGATTGACATTCACTCCAATGCCTATGATAGCGTAGTTCACAGTGTTTCTTAGCACTTCATTTTCAATCAGGATTCCGCATACTTTTCTACCATTAATGAGAACATCATTAGGCCACTTGACCTGTGGCTTCAATCCGG
>CAZRDI010000058.1:0-9042 GCA_964598825.1 uncultured Dehalococcoidales bacterium | reverse complement strand
CTGGCGACGGGCAGGATACACATCACCGCCCAGAACCACGGCTACGCCGTTGACCCGGATACCCTTAAAAACGGGTTGGAGGTTACCCATATCAACCTCAACGACGGCACGGTGGAGGGCTTGCGGCACAAAGAGCTGCCCATCTTCTCCATACAGTACCACTCCGAAGCCTCCCCCGGCCCCCTGGACAACACCTACCTCTTTGAGAGGTTTATGGATATGATTAAGAATGATAAATAAGGGGAGTCTGAGAGGGGCGAAGCTCCTCTCCATAACCACCTCCCCCTTTCCTTTGAAGGAGAGGGGGATAAAGGGGGTGAGGTAGAGAAGATGAAAGAAAAATGGGACGAAAACTGTAAATCCTGTCAGGCTATCCGAGGACTCATATCTATAACCAATACGCCGAGGATATTAGAAACGCCACACTGGATAGTGGAGCATGTTTACCCTACTTCTATAAAAGGATGGCTGGTAGTTGTGCTAAATAGACACTGCCGGGCTTTGCATGATTTAATTGATGAGGAATTGCTAGAATTCGGTAAGTTATTGAAGTTCCTCTGTGGAGCGTTGCACGAAGTTCTGCAAACAGAAAGTGAATATGTTATCCAATTTGCCGAAGGAGAGGGCTATCATCATGTTCATTTTCATGTTATTGCTCGCCTGCAACGATGGCCTGATACATTAAGGGGACGGAAGGTTATGGATGCGGCAGGTAGTGATGTTAAGAATCCGCTTTCAAGTGAAGAATTAATGCCATTGGTGTCGGAAATCAGGGAATATTTGCAGAAATACTTACCAGCCGATTTATTAATAAACACAGACAAGTGAATAGGGAAGAATTCAAAGGAGCAGAAAACTTGACTGAAAAGCCATCTAAAGTCCTGATTATAGGGTCGGGGCCCATCGTCATCGGGCAGGCGGCGGAGTTTGACTACGCCGGCACGCAGGCGTGCAAGGCGATGCGGGAGGAGGGGGTAACCTCCGTGCTGGTCAACTCCAACCCGGCCACTATAATGACCGATGAGGGCATTGCCGACGTTATCTATATAGAACCACTAACCGTGGAGATGATAGGCCGTATCGTTGAACGTGAGCGCCCTGACGGGCTATTGCCGACGCTTGGCGGGCAGACGGGGCTTAATCTGGCGGTTGACCTGGCTGATGCCGGCATTCTGGACAAATATAACGTGAAAAGCCTGGGGACGCCAATACAGACGATAAGAAATGCCGAAGACCGCGAGCTGTTTAAGCAGCTGCTGATAAAAATCGGCGAGCCGGTGCCGGAAAGCAAGACCGTAACCAGCCTCAAAGAAGCGCGGAAAGTAGCCAGGGAGATAGGTCTGCCGGTGGTAATTCGCCCCGCTTACACCCTGGGGGGAACGGGGGGAGGCTTTGCCACTACCTGGAAGGAATTGGAGAAGGTCACCACTACCGGGCTGATGGCAAGTCCCATTCACCAGGTATTGGTAGAGGAATCGGTGGCCGGCTGGAAGGAAATTGAGTACGAGGTAATGCGGGATGCCGCCGATAACTGTATCACGGTGTGTAATATGGAGAATATTGACCCTATGGGAGTGCATACCGGCGACAGCATCGTGGTCGCTCCCAGCCAGACGCTGACCAATAAAGAGTACCAGATGCTGCGCACGGCCAGCCTCAAGATTATCCGTGCCCTGGGTGTTGAGGGCGGCTGCAATGTGCAATTTGCCCTTGACCCGAATAGCAACAATTACTACGTGATTGAGGTCAATCCCAGGGTCAGCCGCAGCTCGGCGCTGGCCAGTAAAGCTACCGGCTACCCCATCGCCCGCGTGGCCGCCAAGATAGCCGTCGGCAAGCGGCTTGATGAAATCCCTAATGCCGTAACCGGAAAAACAATGGCTTCTTTTGAGCCGGCGCTGGACTATATAGTAGTCAAGATTCCTCGCTGGCCGTTTGACAAGTTCGCCTATGGCGACCGTATCCTCGGCACTCAGATGAAAGCCACCGGCGAGGTAATGGCTATTGACCGGTGTTTTGAGGCTGCTCTGCAGAAGGCGATACGCTCCCTGGAGTTCGGCAACAGGTCTTTGCTTTGGGAAGACTCCAGGTGGGACATGGGGACGGACATTAATTCTTATCCTCTGGAACCTAACGACCTGCGACTATGGGCAATAATGGCGGCATTGAGAAGAGGGATAAGCGCCGAAGCGATAACGGCACATACCAAAATTGACCTGTGGTTTTTAGATAAACTTCAGAACATCGTAAGTATGGAAAAGGAGCTTCTGTCTCAGTCGCTGACGCCGGAGCTTATGCGGCGGGCGAAGCGCCTCGGCTTCTCCGACGAGCAGGTTGGTACCCTGGCTGACAGGCTTCCGGAGCAGGTAAGGCAACTGCGCCACGACTGGAAAATCCGTCCCGTTTATAAGATGGTGGATACCTGCGCCGCTGAGTTTGATGCTGCCACTCCCTACTTCTATAGTGCCTACGAGCAGGAGAATGAGGCTGAGCCGACCGGGAGAGATAAGGCGGTAGTCATCGGCAGCGGGCCCATCCGCATCGGGCAGGGTATTGAGTTTGACTACTGTAGCGTCCATTCGGCCTGGGCACTGCAGGAGTCCGGTTTTGAAAGCATCATGGTAAACTCCAATCCGGAAACGGTGTCCACTGATTTTGATACCAGCGACCGCCTCTATTTTGAAGCCCTGGATGAGGAAAGCCTGCGTGATATTCTGGAAAATGAAAGCGGGGTTGAATTCTCGGCCAATGCCCCACCCTCAATAGTCCAGTTTGGTGGTCAGACAGCCATCAATCTGTCTCAGCCTCTATCCTATGTTGGCATGCCTCTCCTTGGTTCCAGCGCCGATGCCATTGACATCGCCAGTGACCGGCGCAGATTTGAGAGATTCCTCAGCGAGCTGGGTGTCCCCCAGCCCCCGGGGGCGGGGGTAACCTCTATAGATGAAGCCCTCGGTGTGGCTAAGCTTATCGGTTACCCGGTACTGGTTCGCCCCAGCTATGTCCTCGGTGGTAGAGCCATGGAGATAGTCCACAATGCGA
The DNA here is from genome assembly GCA_964598825.1 of uncultured Dehalococcoidales bacterium. Classification (GTDB taxonomy): domain Bacteria; phylum Chloroflexota; class Dehalococcoidia; order Dehalococcoidales; family JAUXAP01; genus JAUXAP01. The sequence goes on along the minus strand of CAZRDI010000058.1, from coordinate 6,000 downwards.
ACGAGCTGGTCCGTTATATGAAGCTGGCTATAGAGCTGGACACCAAGCACCCCGTTCTGATTGATAAGTATCTGCAGGGGAAAGAGGCGGAGGTTGACGCCGTAGGCGACGGGGAGAGCGTTCTCATCCCGGGAATAATGGAGCATATTGAACGGGCGGGGGTACATAGTGGGGACTCTATGGCAGTCTATCCCGGATTGAACCTGACTGAGCCGGAGGTAGAGACTATGGTTGACTACGCTGTCAGGATAGGGCTGGCTCTCAAGATTAAGGGCTTGATGAACATCCAGTTTGTTATTATGCCCGGTACCGACCAGGGGGCATCGGTCTATGTGCTGGAAGTCAACCCCCGGGCCAGTCGCACCATTCCCTTTATCTCTAAGGTTACCGGGGTGCCGATGGTAAATGTGGCGACCAAGGTTATGCTCGGTAAGAGTCTTAAGGAACAGGGTTATAAAACCGGGTTGTGGCCCAGGCAGAACCTGGTAGGCATTAAAGCCCCGGTTTCTTCCATGTCAAAGCTGCTCGGTGTTGACACCTATCTTGGTCCCGAGATGAAGTCTACCGGGGAAGTAATGGGGATTGACTATACCTTTGGTGCTGCCCTCGCCAAAGCGCTCCTGGCTGCCGGATTGATGCTGTCGCCTGAGGGGGCTATACTTTTAAGCATTGCTGATAGGGATAAGCCTGAGGCGTTGCCCATAATCAGGCAGTTTTCTCAGGTGGGTTATAAACTATATGCCACCGAGGGCACGGCAGCCATGATTGAAGCAGTCGGGCTTCCGGTAACAAAGATTAGCAAAAAGCTGAGCGAGGGGCACCCTAATATCGTTGACATCATTAACGATGGGACAGTAAACGGAGTCGTCAATACCATTACCGGGGGTCGTACTCAATTGCAGGATGGCTTCCAGATACGCCGGGCGGCTACCGAGAAGCGTACCCCCTGCTTTACCTCCCTTGATACGGTTAGGGCTGCTGTGGAAGCACTTGTCAACGGTAGCCAGATTTATAGCGCCCAGCCCCTGCCCGAATACCGCGAAAAGGAGCCGACTTGAAGCAGGTAAAGGCAGTTATTATTGATAATTATTCGTTTTCATTAGAGCCTGGTCAATCTGGCTATCGAGTTTTACTGGGCTTTCAGCTAATGTGGCTGCATTGCCCTCAAATAGCCCGCGAAGCCCGTCCGGGTCAGTTTGTTATGGTTCGCTGTGGAGAGGAATGCACGCTTTCCCGCCCATTCAGTGTTCATCAGGTAAATAAAAAGGGCGATATGGCACTATGGTTTGCCGTATGGGAAGGTGGTAAAGGCACACACTGGCTATCTCAACGTAAAGCTGGCGATAGTATAGACCTGCTTGGACCGCTGGGTAACGGCTACTCTATTAACTCCCATTCGCAAAACCTGCTGCTGCTTGCGGGGGGTGTTGGGATTGCCCCGTTATACTTCCTGGCCCAGGAAGGCTTGAAACAGGGGTGCTCCGTAAAAATGCTTCATGGAACTTCAACTGCCGCCAATCTCTATCCAAAAGACATGCCTGACGGAGTAGATACTCACCTGTTTGTCGAGCGTGGAAGTGGAGGCCAAGAGGGAATGATAACCGATTTTCTACCCGAGTATATTGACCAAGCAGACCAGGTCTTTGCCTGCGGTCCCATCGCTATGTATAAAGGCATGTATGAGCAGAGAGAAAAACTGCTGAAAACAAAGCCGGTGCAGGTCTCCCTGGAGGTGAGGATGGGGTGTGGGTTTGGCGTATGCTACGGGTGTACCGTAAAAACCAAAAACGGCCTTAAGCAGGTATGTAAGGATGGGCCGGTCTTTGATTTGGATGATGTCCTGTGGAACGGGCTGGAGCTATTATAGCGGAGGGTGGTGATGGGATAAATTGGCTAGAGGAGGTAACAGTTGTGGTAGTAACTAAGAAAATCAGCCTTCAGACTAAGGGGCATTGTGATATTGTTGACATCACGCATCAGGTGGAACAGCAGGTGGCTGAGGCTAATGTAAATAGCGGAACGGTTACCATATTCGTAGCCGGTTCAACGGCCGGAGTATCCACTATTGAGTTTGAGCCCGGTTTGGTTTCAGACTTTCAGGGTATGTGGGAGCGGATTGCTCCTGAGAATATCCCCTACGAGCACAACCGCCGCTGGGGTGACGGCAATGGCTACTCCCACGTCCGTGCCTCGCTGCTGGGGGGCTCGTTGGTAGTCCCCTTCAACGACAAAAAGCTGACCGTGGGCACCTGGCAGCAGATAGTCCTGGTGGATTTTGACAACCGCCCCCGCTCAAGACAGGTTATATTGCAGATTATGGGTGAGTAGACAACCTTTAATCAACTGCTTGTCGGGCATTGCCCTAAAAATAACATTGAGCTGTTTGGCAAGTGGAACATTATTGACAGAACTGGTATAATTATTAGTAGTCATGGGGAGCCCTGTGGCTAGTGCTCTGTTAATTTAAGCGGGGACGGAGAGATTCGAACTCTCGGAAGGCTTGTTGCCTTCAGCCGGTTTTGAGTCGGTCACAATAAGCCACTCTGTCACGTCCCCAGCAATTAGAGGGGTGGTGTGTAAGCACCACTCCTCTTATCATTATTTAGGAATAAGCCTGAATATTCCTTTGTCAACTTTTTCGAAGAGGTCACTACGCTGGAGTGTGGTGACAACCAAGCTGTATGCCCTTTCACCAAGTTCCTTGCCACCTTCTTGTATAGCTTTAATGATGTCTACTGTTCTCATTTGGCCACCATGTTCACGCAGGACAATTTCAGCAGCTTCTTTGACAGTCATATTGCCAAATCTAGTTTGCTTCAGTTCAGGTTTGCGCAATCCCATTGAAACCTTAATGGCGTTTATTGCCTGTTCAAGAGCCACTGTATCCCTGCCAAGTTTGGTCACCTCATCAATCAACTTGTCCCGTTGCATCATTTTTAGCTCAAGACTGTGGCGTGATTCCTTCGCCAATTTCTCCAGCCACTTTAGGTGCTCTTGTTCTCCTTCTCCTGCCATATTACCACCTCCATTATTGTACTCTTTGTTGCTGTTGCTTGTCAATATACATCAGCATCACGTATATATATTAACACAGAATATAATGATTGTCAAGGGGATTGCTGTTGCTAATATCTGATTACTTCTATACTTTAGGTGATGCTGCAAAAGTGCTTGGTGTCACACGTATCTGTATATGGAAATGGATACAATCTGGGAAAATTCAGGGACAAAAGGTGGGGAGGGAAACAATTTTCCCGAAATGGGGAATTGAAATATTGAAAGAAAGGCGTAATAAAAAATTTTCGTGAATATTGAGTTTCGCAACAGGCTAAACCTTGACAGTAATTTGAGCCGTAGCTTATAATATGTTGGTTATTAGATAGTTTCTGTAGAGAGGCGGTATAAGATGGCGAATCAGATAGGCAAGAGGTATCGCTGTTCTAAGTGTGGTGCCGAGTGTATAGTTACCAGGGGTGGTGACGGCACCGTTACCTGCTGTGGTCAACCTATGGAGCTAAAGACATAGGGTTTAACATTTGAAGGAGGCAGCTGTCCAGTGGCAACTCAGCTAGGTAAGAGGTATCGCTGCCAGGTTTGCGGCACAGAGATATTATGTACCAAGGCCGGTGAGGGCGTTGTTACCTGCTGTGATAAGGAAATGGAGCTTCAGCAGCCCAGATTGATTCCATCCTCGGATTAGAAAAAGCAAGCAGCAACAAGGCTTCCAGCTACTTCCGTGGTAGCATTCAACAATATCTATTTTTATTTACCCTTTATTTAGTAAAGAGAAAAACTCGTTCCGGGTGGCTACTTTGCTGCGGAGGACACCCCTGAGGGCTGAGGTAATGATGGTGCTTCCGGGTTTCTTGATACCGCGCATAATCATGCACATGTGCTCGGCCTGAACAATCACCCCCACCCCGGAGGGTTTAAGGCCTTCCATAATGGCGTCGGCAATCTCAGAAGTCATTCTCTCCTGAATCTGGGGACGCCTGGCGATTATTTCTACGACTCTGGCTAATTTGCTGAGACCTACGACGCGTCCGCTGATGTCAGGAAGATAGCCTATATGAACCATACCGTAGAATGGCAGGAGGTGGTGCTCGCACATGGAATAAAAGGGAATGTCCCTCACAATTACCATTTCCCGGTGCCCCGCCTCATAACTTACCGTTAGCTCTTCCTCGGGGTCCTTATTAAGTCCGGCAAAAAGCTCAGCATACATCTCAGCCACACGCTGGGGAGTACCTACCAGGCCTTCTCTTTCGGGGTCCTCCCCGATAGCCTTAATGATAGAAACTACTGCTTTTCTAATTTCAGCCTCGTCAAACATTCTTACCCTCCTCTACGGCGTTATCACCGGATAACCTGAGGCCGGTTACAGACCGACGATATGCTCTCCAAGGATACCTTATTCAGTCACGGGAGGCAACACCTCTTTAGAACGTAGTAAAATCAAGCTGAGCATAGTAGCCAGTGCGCCAATTGCCACGCAGATTATTAAAGCCAACCTGTAGTTTCCGGTTGTGTCAAAGATGGCGCCGGCCAGCGGTGGGCCTGCAGCCCCGCCTAGTGTGCCGAAAAGCGTGACGCCGGCGAGTATCACACCTAGAGAACTCAGGCCAAATAATTCTGCGGTCAGGGTTGTTTGTAATGGTACGACAGCTCCATAGGCGATGCCAAAAACTCCGGCGAATATATAAAACATCCATATTTCTTTGGTGAATAAAAGCAATAGCAGGGCTAGCGTCATCGGGATAAGGGAGATAATTAGCCCTCTTCTGGCTCCTATTCTGTCAGAGGTGAAGCCCATAAAAAGTCGACCGATAACACTGCCTGCGGCGATAAGAGATAATATACCCGCCGCTGCTATTGCCGAAATCTCGGTATCTTGGGCATGGGGGGCGATATGAACAATTATTACCTGCACGCAAAAGAAGAAGGAGGCCATTGTTGCGCCCAGAAGCCAGAAGCGGGCGCTTTTAATTGCCTGCTTGAGAGAGGCTCCTCTTGCCGTTGAGACCTGGGGTTGTTCATCTTCTACACTTGTGCTTTCTCCGTATGGCTTGAGTCCTGCTCGTTGAGGGCTGTGTTTCAGAAATTGTGCCAGGGTAGTCATTATTATTAAGGTGATTATACCCACAACAAGGAAGGCTCGCCGCCAATCGTAGGCAGATATGAGCCATCGGACCAGAGGTGGCCAGAACATCCCACCGATGCCAAACCCGCTGACAGCAATTGCGGTAGCTATTCCTCTTCTCTTGGTAAACCACCGGGGTATTGTGGTTATAAGGGGGATATAGGAGCAAGCCAGACCAATCGCTAAGAGGCCACCCCAGATTAAATATACCTGCCATAGCGAGCTAATACATGACATTAATAAGAAGCCGGCGCCGCTCGTCAGTCCGGCTATGGTAAGCAGGATTCGTGGGCCGTATCTGTCAGTCAGTGTTCCGCTGATAAGGGAAAGGCATCCACCTATTAGCGAGGTCATGGAGAGAGCAACTGATAAGGCTCCTCTGTCCCAGCTGAACTCTGTTGTTATCGGAATTATGAATACGCCAAAGGCATAAAACGGAAGGGCATAGATGGCTAACATGATGGAAGCAAAGATAGTTATGAGCCAGCCATAGTGCAGCTTTTTTAATTTCATCAGTAATTTTACCTTGCGCTTGCGGGCAGTTGTGGCTAGCCCCAGCCTAGAGCGTGCTCCACGGCGGCTAAATCAGCCGGGAGCTCAAGAAAGGGCTCAGCATTTTTCAGGACAGTATCGGTGTCCTTCAGTCCGGTGCCGGTTACAATACAAACCACCCTCTTTTGTGAGAGGTCCAGTCCTTTCCGGGAAAGCTTAATAAGCCCGGCTAGGGAGGTTGCTGAAGCTGGTTCACCGAAGACTCCCCCCCTGGTAGCCATGAGCCGGCCGGCGGCAAGAATCTCTTCATCGCTGACCATATCAATAATACCGCCGGACTCATCGCGGGCGGCGGTAGCCTTCTGCCA
>CAZRDI010000057.1:0-9096 GCA_964598825.1 uncultured Dehalococcoidales bacterium | reverse complement strand
CGCCGGTAAGACTAAGACGGAAGGCAAGAGGCGTGTTCGTTGCTCTGAGATAGACCTCGTTTTAATTCCCGATGCCGTTGACCGTACCGCTTTTACCTGGGAAGAGTGGGAGCTTATCCAGAAGCAGTTAGACAGAAATAGAGAATTATCCCCACGCAATCAAAAACTAAGCTACTTGCTATCTGGTAGGCTCTTTTGTAAATCATGCGGTAGGAAATACTACGGCATCCCTGTACATGGTAAGCCTTATTACCGATGTAGCGGGCGAGTGAGATTACTTTCAGATAAACGCTGCAACAGTAAGACTATAAACGCTAGGCAACTGGACGAGGCCGTTTGGGCTGAGGTTGCCGAAGCACTTGAGAATCCGAGGACTATTCTAGCTGGCTTACAGCAACTAAAAGGCGGTATGAATCAAGAGGGCTTCTTGGAAGAGGAACTGGACAGGATTACTAAGAGAATCAAAACGCTGGATACAGAACAAGAACGATTATTACAGTGGGCGTTGAAGGGCTTCCCCGAAGAGACCGTTATTAAGGAAAATGAGAAGATAAACCGTGAGAGAACCGAACTACACAAGGCAATCCAGGAAACCGAGAAAAAGCTAGAACAAGCCAAGGATAGCCATATTGACTTGGAGAAGGTAGAAGAATTCTGTAAGATTGCCAGTCAAAACCTGCCAGGCTTCGGACACACTGAAAAGAAACTAGCTCTGGAAACGTTCAAGATAAGGGTTTGGATAGATGGTAATACCACCAAGCTAGACGGTGTTTTGCCTGTCCCAAGCGAAGTGTGTGCTATGTCGCAACATTCGTGAACGAGGGTAGACCGGATGAAATATCTACCTCAACCTCAACAATAGCCCCTTCCAGTCCTATTACGGCGCAGCTTATTACTTTGGCTAGCATAACTGCCTTATACTATAGCATAAACCTGTATGCGTAAGGAACGAACGGGTATGCGGGTGCTGCTGTGATCATGACCGCGGTACCCAGAGCACCATCCGCGGCTTCTTGGTCATCTCTTTGGCCAGGTCTTCAATGCGTCCGTATTTCATGCAGGCCGCCATGCAGTGCTTTACGCAGGCCGGTTCAAGCCCTTTCCTGGTGCGAGGCGCGCACAGGATGCACAGTTCGGTGGGGAAAGGTATATAGGCGATATATGCCCTGTCATTGGGCAGCTTCTGCAATACCTCTATTACCCGTATTCCTCCCATATCCTCGGGCCAGTGGTATTCCTGGGCACATGCTACCTGACAGGCGTAGCAGCCGGTGCAGTATTCATAATCTATCAGTAAGCCGTATTCACATTTATCAGGCATCTTGTGCTTCCTCCTGACCGTTGACCTTATAAACTTTGCAGAGCAGATGCTTTATGGGAGCACCCAGCCCATCCTTACCCTGGAAACCCATGGGGATAAGTTGATTTATATTTGATTTCCACACACCGAAGAGGGAAGGCTCTTCTCCGGGCTCTTCGGGGAACCACCAGCCATGTGTAGCCATTACCATCCATCTGGGCACCACGAGGCTAATTTTTGCCTTTAGCTGGCACCGGCCGAGCCAGTTCTCAACCCATACCCACTCCCCGTTGCCGATGTTGAGTGAGCTGGCTGTATCGGGGTGGATTTCAACTACCGGGTCCGGGTCAATGGCTCGCAGCCACGGTATATTTCTGTGCTCGGCGTGAAAATATACGGCGGACCTTCTTCCCGTGGACAGGATTAGGGGGTACTTTTTGTGCAATTCGGGCTGGCTGATGGGGGTGAAGGGAGGCTCTTCATGATGAGCCATCGGTTCCAGCCCCCACTCTTCACGTAGCGATGAGTATAACTCAACCTTACCCGACTGAGTTTGGAATCCGGGTTTTCTGTCCGGTCGCAGCAGTCCTTTTTCGAACCGGTGATACGGGGCGCTGGGGTGACCTTCCGGCGGGAATGCCCAGCCCTTCTGCTGTAGCTCCTTGAATGTCATACCGGAAGGTTTGACAATCTCATCAAAAAGTTCTTCAATGCTATTCCAGCGGAAATTGGGGTCAAATCTTTTAGCCAGTTCAAAGTTGATTTCTATGTCTGGCTTGCATTCATCTACAGTAATGGCTTTGTTAATGCTCTGAAGGGGTACCCACCAGCTCCTGACGCTATCTTTCTCAAGAAAAGTAGCTGCCGGCAGAACCACGTCTGCCAGTTGGGCAGTCGGGGTCATAAAAAGGTCAACGACGGCCACGAAGTCCAGTTTTTTAAGAGCCCTGACCCATTTCTTGGGGTCAAGACCTATGCCGGCTACGGGGTTGCAGGTCTGTAGCCACATGCCTTTAATGGGGTAGGGGTCTTCGGTGAAGATTTGTTCCAGAGCCAGGTCCGTGTGTGCCCGCCAGATGAATTTCCTCAGGGGGCCGTATTGGTCAACACCGATTCTCTTCCGGTCGGCTTCTTTGGATTCCAGTTTGATTACCCCCGTAGCCCCGGGTAAAGCGTAGGCGACTGCATCAAAAGCGTAGCGGGAGATTACATTTCCACCGGGCACATCCAGGTTGCCGGTGATGCACCACAGGTTGGCAATTGCCTGGACGGTGGGGGTAATCGCCGGTGTCATGTCAATGGGCACACCCCAGTGTATGGCAGCCGGTTTGCTTTTGGCATAAAAGCGTGCTGCCTCGGCGATGTCTTTCTGGGGCACCCAGGTTATTTCAGACACCCGCTCTACCGGGTACTGGTTTACCTGTTCGCAAAACACGGTCCAGACCGTCCTGACGGGCACCCTGGTTCCATCCGAAAGGCCGACTTCATATTCTCCTTCAAGGGCTGGTTTCGTCCCGGCTAACTTGTAGTCTACCTGGCTGGAATCCCATACTACAGGTGCTCCTCTTGCCGTATCCCAGACGACAAAGTTTTCTTGAGCTCCACCCTTCACCACGTCGCTCTCGCGAAGCAGTTTCCCGGTGTCGCTCCTTATCAGGTGAGTAGAGTTGGTCCACTTTTCAACGAACTCTCTATTATACAAACCCTCGTTAATAACCACGTTAAGGAAACCCATGGCTAAGGCGCCATCTGTTCCCGGGCGGAGTCTCAACCATTTCTTGGCTCTTGAGGCAAACCACGACAACCTGGGGTCAATGGCGATAATACTGGTGCCCTTTTTCATAAGGTCGATAATCCAGTGTCCGAAGACGTTATCCGGGCATGAAGCCGGAATGTCGTAGCCCCAGATTATTATACACTCTGGAACTTTATACTTCGGGTCGTCGTAACGTTTTGGCAGCCACTGAGACGCATCAAGTATGCAGTAGTCTCCCTGGACGGTCTCTACTGCGGCTATTCTCGGGCTATAGCAGGCAATTCCGCTTAAGGCAAACATGACATTGGGGCTGCCGTAGGCATAGGCGAGCATACATATCCAGGGTCCAATGTCCCGTCCGGTGCCCATGGAGAAGATGACGCTCTCCGGGCCGAATTCCTCCCGGATGCTGCCTAACCTTTTCTCTATGAGGTCAAAAGCCTCGTTCCAGGAAATCTCCTGCCACTTGCCCTCTCCGCGTTTTCCTATCCTTTTGAGGGGGTGGGTTAATCGGTCGGGGTGGTTTACATATTGCGTCATAGCCAGACATCTGGCGCAGAGACGTCCCTGGTTCCATGGATGCTCCGGGTCGCCTTCAATCTTGACCAGTTTGCCATCTTCAATGTGTGCCAGCACACCGCAACCACCGTGGCAACCTGGACCGGCTGACCAGGTGGTTGTGCGTACAATCTTACGGTTCTTGCCTTTCATTTCACGAATCACTCCTCTAGCTCTTGATTATATATCTCACGAGTGTGTAAGGCAAACGGACTTGGGGGGGCAATGTTACTTCGGCTGGTTATTCGGTGCCTGGCTAATTCAGGCGGAAGCTGTAGATGACTTCGTTTATAGTCTGGGTAGGCTGCTGGTAGAGGTCGGCATAGCTGGCCATCATGACCCAGTAGGCCCGTTCTCCCTTAAAGGCGAGTATATATTTGCACTTGAGAGTGTAACCCGGTGACAGGTCTGACATGCCGGTGAATACTATCTCATGGGCATAGGAGGCGCCGCTTACGCTTACGCTCCGATGGGAGACCATCTGGAAGTTAGACCAGTAGGTTGTGGTTGGCAAGCTTTCCAGAACATTGTCAGTATATTCAGCAGGGGTTGTGTCTTCGGGCAGGTCTTGCACGGAGATATGCAGTGACGGGTCTTGTTCCGGGGATGCGAAGTAGAGAATGTGCTCCGAGCGTATCGGGGGATACTGGCACCAGCCTTCGGGAATGGTGATGGTGAAGCCGTATCCGGAGTCGGAGTATGTGCCGCCCGGCCAGGGCTCCGGTGCAGTGAAGGTGTAGTCTGGCAGGAGCCTGAAGCTCTCCGCTATAGCGTCTATTATTTGTGCATTCTGGTCAAAATCGGAGGGCATGCCCCTGATTCCAAACCAGAACCTCTGCTTTTCCCGTACCACCAGTATAAACTTGAATTTTTCGGTCTCTCCTCTGCCCATGTCGCCTCTGGCTAATATCTCACGTCCGGTGGTGCCGTCGCCGGTGGTTATCTGGCGCTCCGAAATCAGGCTGTAATTGGGCAGTGATTGCAGATAGGTTTTACCTTCGGACAGGAAGTCGCTCTGGTTAATCTCATCGCATTGGTATGCTACGTATATACTGGCGATGAGGCTGCTATCGGGGTCGGTGAAGCTGAAGCTGAACTCTGCCCCCATGTCCTGTGTGCTCTCTGTCCATCCCTCTGGATACTCAACGGAAAAACCGTGCTCCGTACTCTCATAGAGGGTCATGTGAGTGGACGTGATGGACCCCTCGGCGCAGCCGGTTGCCGCCAGTGCCAGAGCTGCAAGGCAGGTCAATAGAGCCGGTATTTTTTTCAGCTGTCGCATCGGTGGTTAAGTATAATCCCTGTCTGGTGGTTCTGTCAATTTCGTAGAATAGAGGTGGAAGCGTGCGGGATGGGGTTATCGCTTTGGGGAGTTGTGGGCGAGAATAGTTTTTCTAGGTGCGGCTTAGTGTAGTATTGACATCAAGATTGTGAGGCATATTAAGAGATAGAGTAACCAGCTAAGAAACAATAGCTGGGCAGGAATGGGGTCCAGAAGACGCTCCAGCATAATGGTGGGAATGGAAATCAGAGGACTCCTCGCCCAGCGGTTTCTATGCCGTTCACGAGCGAGTCTGGTGATGACCGCTTCGGTCAGCTCGGTCTCTAGAGCTTCCTCTACTATACGCTGCCGACTATGCATAAAGGTAAACATTTCGTCGTATTTGAGTCTTTTACCTGTGTCGGATAGAACCTCGTAAGCCTCGTTAATTTCAGCCATTCTGTCTGATGTCAGTAAGTTTTCCGGTCGGTCTGGATGATGTTTGCGGGCCAGGTATCGGTAAGCACTCCTGATTTCCTGAGCACTGGCTGTCGGGCTTAGTTTGAGGGTATTATAGTAGTCCTTCCAGTTTATCTCGTATTGTTCCGTTTGCATCTCAGGCTGACCTTTTAGTGAATATCCAACTCTTACTTTATAGCATAGGGCATGAAGCCAGCGTTGATAATCCTGCAAAGGTGTGAATTTTGGAGTTAAAGGACTAGCGATTTAGGGTGATATAACTACGGGGTTTTGAAATAGACTAGGGCTTGGATGATACTGTTCGCCCAGATTTTAGAAAGGCTGCATCTGCGCGTAGCTTCTCTGTAACCTTTATCTTTTCGGCGGGAGAAGCATTAGCGCGCTTTCTATCTAAAACAGACCTTGCTTTTTCACGTGTCTGCCAAAGCTTCCTTGTATTTTTCATGTAAGTTGTTTTGGTCACTATCAAACCTCTGAATAATACCAAGTAACGAGTCTTTGTTGACCTTATTAAGAAGTATTTTCACTCTAATTATATCCTTATCACGAAAAGCTGTCAAATATAGGGCTATTAGATATTCGATGCTGACAATTTTGCTACTAACACCTTCAAAATCTATTGTATTAGCTTCTTCAATTGCGCTGTTAAAAAGTGGGCTTATGTAGTTTGGCAAAAATTGAACGGGCATATCTTCAATGAAGATATATACGTTTTCGATCTTAGCTCCTTTAGTGCGGAAATGTTCATATAGCCTATGATAATCGTTTTCAGTGGGTAATACTACCAATACATCTAGGTCGTAGGTAGTCATTGGTATATCATAAAACATTGCAGCATAACCACCACCTATTGCGTAATCTTGAATAATGTTCGCTACTTTTAGGTTATTGAGAGTAGATAAGACTTCCTTAAGACTCATTCTAACCACCCTGTGTATGATGTTATAGTATCACACGCTAAGTGCCTCAAATTGCCCCGCTACCCATTGTTTACTTTCCCATTTGGGCGTCGTCCAGCCGTCTGCTTTCAACCAGCTCTGGTTGGTTGAGAACCTCCAGGATTTTTTTGGCTGGCACCACTATGGCAATGCCCATATTGACGGTTGCTTTGGAATACACATCCGCGATGTCAAATCTGCTCTTACGGGGGATGTCCCAGTGACCGTGCATTAATCCTAATAAGTAAAATGCCCCGGCTCCTTCATATACCGTTTCACGGACAAAGGCAGGGGAGCCGCTTAATCCGCCTATTGACCTGGCTTCGACCAGGTAAGCCTCAATGTCCCCCAGGCTGCTTGGTACCAGCTCGTCCGGCATCATGGCTATGTTACCCGTGCGGACTATGGGGAGGTTTCTCTCCGACCCGCTGAGCTGGGCGAAAAGCCCCGTTATGAATACCTCGTCACCGGGGCCAATACTCCTGTCTCGTATGGTTTCGTCTGAAAGAAATGAGCTGGTTTGAATCCTCATGTATTCATACTCCGGGGGCGGTGCGAAAGCGATAAGACCTACATCTACTGTTTCGTCGGTAGGGTGGTACCACCATTGTGTCCCTTCTCCCATTAGCACTCCAGAGCCGCCGGCCGTGGTATTGATTCGAACCAGGAAACTTTTATCTTCAAGACTTTTGGCCACGTGTTTAGCTGTCACCAGGTAAACGTAGTCCAATCCTTCTATGTTTTGAGAGGGAACGCCTACAAAAAATGCGCTTCCCCTGAATTTAATCCCTACCTCGCCCCCCTTTATCCTGGCGGGTAAGCCGACAAATACGACACATTGCCGGACCTCGTTTGGCACAAGCATGTTGCTATTCTCCTCTCAGATTTTCACACGTGCTAGAATTTGAGTTTAGTCTCTTGCTGGCATTGTTGTCAACGCCCGGGTTCTTTTATGCGCTTGTTGTGCATCAGGCTCTAATGTTACAATACTCTGGTTGGGGTAAGATATGCCGTTAGATTCCATAGTTGTCAAAGGGGCTCGTGAACACAATCTCAAAAACATAGACGTAACTATTCCCCGTGATAAGCTGGTGGTTATTACCGGCGTTTCAGGCTCGGGTAAGAGCTCGCTGGCTTTTGATACCATCTATGCCGAGGGGCAGCGCCGCTATGTGGAGTCCCTATCTGCCTATGCCCGCCAGTTTCTGGGCAGGATGGAGAAGCCTGAGGTTGATTACATTGAGGGCTTAAGCCCGGCTATCTCCATTGACCAGAAGGGGCCGAGTCGCAATCCAAGGTCTACAGTGGGAACTGTAACCGAGATATATGATTACCTGCGTTTGCTTTTTGCCCGGGTTGGTCATCCCCATTGCCCCCAGTGCGGGCGGGAGATTGCCATGCAGACGGTGCAGCAGATTGTGGATGCTATTCAAAATATCCCTGCCAGTAGCCGTATTATGGTTCTGGCGCCGCTGATTAGAGACCGTAAGGGTGAGTATCAGACGGTATTTGACGATTTGCGTAAGGCGGGCTATATCCGGGCTAGGGTGGACGGGCATATCTACGATCTGTCTGAAGAGTTCCAGCTGGACAAGAACAAGAAGCACTCCATTGAGGCGGTGGTGGATAGACTGGTAACAGGGCAGGACGGCAGCCAGAGCCGTATCGCCGATTCGGTGGAGACCGCTCTCAAGCTCGGGGCGGGGGTCGTGCTGGTATCTATCGTTGATGGCGAGGAGCTGCTGTTTTCGGAGCACTTTGCCTGCGTCCACTGCGGGATTAGCCTGGGTGAGATTGCTCCCAGAACATTTAGCTTTAATAGCCCCCACGGTGCCTGTCCTGCCTGCACCGGGCTGGGAGTTAAGCTGGAGATAGACCCTGAACTGATTATCCCCAATAAGGAACTATCTATCGCTCAGGGGGCTATCCGCCCTTACCAGAATCAGCTCTGGTATTTTGACCGGCTTGATGATTTAGCGAAGCGGTACGGTTTTTCACTAAATACCCCGGTCAAGGACCTCACTAAAGAGCAGCTTGAACGGGTGATTTATGGCGAGAAGGGGGAGTGGGTCAAGCACCGGAACCGCTTTGGTTTTGTCAGGGAGTATTTTACCGGCTACGAGGGTGTAGTCCCTCGCTTTGAGCGATTATACCGGGATACCGAGTCTGAGAACTCTCGCACTTATATAGAGCGTTACATGGTCTCCAGGCAGTGTCCCGTTTGCCAGGGTAAGAGGCTTAAACCAGAGTCGTTAGCCGTTACCATTAAGGGCAGGAATATTGTTGACGTTAGCTCAATGTCGGTTAGTCAGGCATTGGAGTGGGTAGCTGCTATTGGCGGTGACGGTAAGAAGGCGGTGCTTAGTGAGCGTGAGCAGATGATAGCCCGTGAAATTTTAAAGGAGATTCAGGCCCGGCTGACCTTTCTCAAAGATGTAGGGCTGGACTATCTTACCCTTGACCGCTCCTCGGCTACCCTTAGCGGTGGTGAGGCACAGCGGATTCGTCTGGCAACCCAGATTGGCAGCGGTCTTATGGGGGTGCTTTATATCTGTGATGAACCTACGGTGGGTTTGCACCTGGCTGATAACGCTCGTCTGATTGAGACTCTGAAGAGGCTTAGAAATCTGGGTAATACCATACTGGTTGTGGAGCATGATGAAGCCATGATGCGGGCTGCCGACCATATTATTGATATGGGGCCCGGGGCCGGGGAGCATGGGGGCCAGATTGTGGTTGCGGGGACTATGTCTGACATTATTGGTTGCGAGAAATCAGTAACCGGTCAGTATCTTAGCGGGGC
>CAZRDI010000056.1:0-9130 GCA_964598825.1 uncultured Dehalococcoidales bacterium | reverse complement strand
CGAGTAGCAGCCCTAATCGGCTTGGTATTCCCTTGGCAAACCAGATGTGACTCACTGGGCAGGCAAGTTCAATATGCCCCATCCGTTCCCGGCGCACCTTAGCCCGGGCTACCTCAACGCCGCACTTATCGCAAATAACCCCTTTATAACGTATCTTCTTATACTTACCACAAAAGCACTCGAAGTCTTTTGTCGGACCAAAGATTCTCTCACAGAAAAGTCCGTTCCTCTCCGGCTTCAGGGTACGATAGTTAATAGTCTCTGGCTTGGTTACCTCGCCGTAGGACCAGCTTCTAATCTGCTCTGGAGAAGCCAGGGAGATACGGACGGCATCAAAATCATTAACTTCAAGCATTCTCTTCTACCTCGACTCTAAGCCCGGTTTCCAGTTCAGGCACTTCAGCGGTTTCACCACCCAGAGTTACCTCCTCTTCCTCACTAATCACCTCAATAGCCAGCCCTAAGCTTTGCAGTTCCTTAACCAGAACCTTAAACGATTCGGGCACGCCAGGCTGGAGAATGTCCTCATTCTTAACTATAGCCTCATATGTTTTGGCTCGACCGGTCACATCGTCCGACTTAATAGTCAGAAATTCCCGGAGGTTTTGGGCAGCACCATAAGCTTCCAGCGCCCATACCTCCATCTCACCAAAACGCTGGCCCCCGAACTGAGCCTTGCCGCCCAGGGGTTGCTGGCTAATCAAAGAGTAGGGTCCGGTAGAACGGGCATGAACCTTATCTTCAACCAGGTGAATCAGCTTCATCATGTAGACATTACCCACTGTCACCGGCCGGTCAAATGGCTCACCACCGAGCCCATCACGGAGTATAACCTTGCCAACGATGGGCGAGGGAATATTCCTTTCGGCACTGACCTTTTCTGCAACTTGCTCCAACTCCTGCGGGCTAAGGTCTCGGTTAGCCACACCCACCTCCTCAAGCCACAAGCGCAGGCAAACCTCTTTAGCCTCTCCCGGGTAGTCATCACTAAACACTCTATCCCCGCTGTAACCCTGATCTCCAAGCCACGTCTTAACCAACTCCAACTGCACGTTAGTGCGCTTGTTACCGGGGTCAAGGTTGACTGCTCCTGCTTTCTGAGCCAGCCAAACTCTGGCAAGGGCATCCTCAATAGCAATATCCTCAGCACCATCAAAAACAGGAGTAAGCACCCTGAAACCCAGCATCTGGGCGGCCCAGCCGAGGTGGGTTTCCAGAACCTGACCAATATTCATACGTGATGGAACACCTATAGGATTGAGAATAATATCTACCGGTGTGCCATCGGGAAGAAAAGGCATATCTTCAACCGGGGCAATGAGGGAAATCACACCTTTATTGCCATGCCGCCCGGCCAATTTATCCCCTACTGAAACTCTTCTTCTCTGAGCAACCCAGACCTGCACCCATTGATTAACCCCGGCGGCCAGGTCATCACCGGAGAAGACCCTCACATTAATTACCTTACCCCACTCACCATGAGGCACCCGTAAGGAAGTATCCTTCACTTCTCGAGCTTTCTCACCAAAGATAGCCCGTAAAAGCTTCTCTTCAGCCGATAGTTCGGTCTCACCCTTTGGAGTAATTTTGCCCACTAATATATCGTCGGGACCTACCTCAGCCCCAACCCGGATGATACCATCTTCATCAAGCTCACGCAGACTCTCCTCACCTACATTGGGTATATCCCTGGTGATTTCTTCAGGTCCTAACTTGGTATCCCGGGCCTCTACCTCATGCTTCAAAAGGTGAATAGAGGTAAATTTATCTTCCCTGGCAAGGCGACTGCTAATAATAATAGCATCCTCAAAATTATAGCCCCTCCAGCTCATAAAGGCACACACCAAATTTTGCCCCAGAGCCAATTCCCCATTTTCGGTAGCTGAGCTATCAGCTATAACCTGTCCTGCCTCTACCCGTTCACCCTTGCTTACTAAAGGATGCTGATTAATGCAGGTTCCCTGATTGGTACGCACAAATTTCAGTAGCTGATAGGTATCTTCACCGCCACCATCCTTAGCCACCACAATCTGCAAACTGGTAACTGAGACTACCACCCCCGCATTTTCGGCAAAGAGCACCTGTCCGCTGTGCCTGGCAGCTTCTGCTTCCATACCAGTAGCTACTAGAGGCGCCTCAGGCTGAAGCAGAGGCACCGCCTGCCGCTGCATATTAGCTCCCATCAGGGCACGATTGGCATCGTTGTGCTCCAGGAAGGGTATCAGCGATGTAGCCACACTAACTATCTGCATGGGCGATACATCCATAAGATCAATCTTATCGGGTGTCTCCAACAGGTAACGATTACCCAATCTAGCTTCAACGCTTTCTCCCACAAATTGACTATTTGGGTCAAGCTGAGCATTAGCCTGGGCAATAGCATACTTGTCTTCTTTATCGGCTGACATGTAGACAACCTCATCAGAGACAAAAGGCACCACCCGTATAATTTGCGGAGGTAGCTTAGATAGCTTATTTATATGCCGGGGAGTGATGGTAGTCCCGGCCTTTATTATAGTACTGCCTTTCTTATCAACCACCGCTTCCCTGCTTACCTTACCCGGCAACTTGTCATACTTTGCTGATACATAGACGATTGCATCATCAAGGGGTACCACCCTTACAGCACTGGCATCAGATAGCTTAGATAGTTCACTGACATGCTGTGGAGTGATGGTAGCCCCGTCTTCTACTATAATATTGCCCTTCTCATCGACCACCACCCCCCTGCTTACTCCACCCAGCAACCCATCATAGGCATTGCTCACTCCGGTAATAACCCAGCGGTATGGTGTCTCAATAAAACCATACTGGTTAATCCGGCTATAGGTGGCTAGGGAGCCGATGAGACCGATGTTAGGTCCCTCCGGTGTCTCAACAGGGCAGATTCTACCATAGTGGGAATAATGGACATCGCGGACGTCAAAACCAGCACGCTCACGAGAGAGGCCTCCCGGTCCCATCGCTGACAAGCGGCGCTTATGAGTCAGCTCGGCCAGAGGGTTGATCTGGTCCATAAACTGTGATAACTGCGAGCTACCAAAAAACTCCTTGATAGCCGCCACTACCGAGCGAATATTAACCAGAGCGCTGGGAGTAACTGCCTCGGTAGCAATAAGACTCATACGTTCCCTGGCTACTCGCTCCAGGCGCAATAAACCAATACGAAACTGGTTTTGAACCAGTTCGCCAACAGTGCGTACCCGTCGATTACCCAGATGGTCAATATCGTCGCGAGCCTCATTACCATTATTAATCATAATGATGTGCCTGACTATCTCTATGATATCTTCCTTGGTGAGAACCCGCTGACTTTCCGGAAACTTAAGCCCTAAACGCTTATTAAGCTTATAGCGCCCCACGCTCCCCAGGTCATAACGCTGGGGATTGAAGAACATGTTGTTGATTAGCTTACGGGCGTTTTCAATATTAGGCGGGTCGTCAGGGCGCAATTTTCGGCTGATATCAAGTAGAGCCTCAGACTCATCCGTAACCGAAGGCTCACGCTCCATGGTTGAGCTGATAAACTGATGCTCTGAAGAACTATCTTCGTCAGGAAGCAGGTTAAGTAATTGCTCATCACTACCGTAACCAATAGCGCGTAAAAGCGTGGTGATGGGAATCTTGCGTCTGCCATCTATCTTAGCTGAGATTACATCCCGGTTACTGGTCTCAAACTCCAGCCATGCCCCACGAGTAGGGATTAGCTTAGCACGACACAATTTACGACCACTGGTGGCATCTTCATCAACGGTAAAGTAAACACCGGAGGAACGGAGCAACTGGCTCACCACTACCCGCTCAGCACCACTGGTAATAAAGGTGCCTTTAGCCGTCATCACCGGGATGTCACCAAAAAACAGGTTTTGCTCCTTGATTTCCCCGGTTGCTTTAACCAGTAACTTTGCTTTGACATAGAGAGGAACCGAGTAGGTCAAATCTCGCTGGCGGCATTCCTGCTCAGTCTTCCAACCGCTGGGGGTACGGAACTCATAACCTGTGAAGCGCAATTCGAGTCTGCTACCGGCAAAGTCATTGATAGGAGACACCGCTTCTAGTAACTGTTTTATGCCCTCTTCCTGAAACCAACGAAATGAATTTATTTGCACTTCAACCAGGTTGGGCACGTCTAGTATCTGGGGTAATCTGGCATAAGATTTTCTGGAAATAGGATTCACACTCTTCTCGTCACGCATCGCCGGCATAAAAGCCATTCCTAACTCTACTCCTCAAACGGGTATGCAAACTTTCGCACTCTTGTGGTGCTAATCACAAAGTAAAACCTGTGGATAGTGGGTAAATATAATAAGGTAAAACCTTGAGCGGCATAATATTAAACTAATAATATAACACCATTTTAAAGTTTTGTCAAGCCCCCCCTTGAGCCCTTACTGTCCTTTCTGAGTTGATAAATAGAATTTAGTATATTATCCTCTTACCAAAACAGGTAAGGGGATAAAAATGGAAGTTAGAAAAGTTGTTGAAGAGGCTTTTGAAGAGGTAGTTATAGGAATGGTAAAAGACATCATAGAAGGTAAGACAAAAATACAGCCTATTAAATGTCGGTATTGCGGATTCGATATTATCTGGAAATACGGTAAAAACCGTAATGGCGACCAGAGATATAAATGTCCGCAATGCGGTAAGGTCTTTTTGAATGTCGACACACTTCCGAAAATGCGTGTCAGCGTAAGACAGCTTGGCGATGTAATGGGACAATATTATGGCGGTATGTCATACAAAGAACTCCGCAGACAATTCAAACAACAGCACGATACCGATATGTCACGTTCTAGCTTTCACAGGTGGCTTACTAAATTCTCAAAAGTAGCCACTGATGAAGCGTTAAAATATCATCCTGAAGTTGGCGATACTTGGATTGCGGACGAGTGCGTATTGCACATAGGTGGCAGGAAAATTTGGTGCTGGGACATAATCGATTCCGATACAAGATTCCTTATTGCCACATATCTAAGCCCGACTAGGAAAACTAAAGATGCTAAGAAGCTGATGGAGAAGGCTTACAAGATAGTAGGTAAAGCACCAAAGGTAATAATTACCGATGCACTTGGGTCATATCTCGATGGCATAGAATTGGTATTTGGTGGCGATACAAAGCATATCCAGAGTAAGCCATTCGCCAAGTCAGATTTAAGCACCAATAAGATTGAAAGGTGGCATTCCACCTTACGGATGCGAGAAGGTATCATGCGAGGCTTAAAAAGCCTGCCAACCGCACAGGCTTTATTAGACGGATGGCTTGTCCACTACAATTTTTTCAGGACACATGAAAGCCTAGATGAAAAAACGCCTGCGGAAGCTGCTGGCATTAAATTTCCTTATGATGACTGGCTGGACTTGATAGAGGCTCAAAGAGTAAAAATAGAGCCTGAAAAACCGATTGAGGAATTACCAGAGGAGCAACTTGAACGATACAAACATCCCACTTACGGAGTGCAGAAAAAGCGTAAACTCCGTAAGGTTAAGCGTGCTTCTAAGAAGCAAAATACTACAATAAGTGAGATAAGGAGGATTAAATAATGGTAGTAAGAGTAAGAAATAGGAGAAAAACTAAAATCCCGTTCAAACAATCAGAATTTGATAGATTACATACCAAAAAATCTATCGCAAGTTTAGCTTTCAAGAAAGCGAGACGAGAATTAGCGGACTATGTGAGAACGCATACTTCTGGAATCAGTCGTTTAGCGAAAGGCGATAAATGGTATTAGTATAAAATTCCTTCCCAAGGGTCGCCGGGAGACATAATTTTGTTAATAGGAGGTCTTGCGCCATATTTTCTTATGTATTGTGTGAGTAATTGTTTTTCTAATTTGGCGGAATCATTGGGGTCTGTTTTACGCTTGCGAAAGTGGGTGCATTTTATGAAATCTATTTTGCCTTTATGGATAAGTAACCTTGAACGTATAGAACTACTACTATGCCCGATGTATAAAACTATATCACCTTGTTCTTTGCCTACTTCATATACTCCAGATTCACGCATTGGCAAATCCTGTATATCAGGTTTTTTGAATGGCATCCACTTATTTCTAATTGGCATACCAAAACCTCCCGTAAATCTAAGGTATTATAGGAGGACATAAGTGACATGTCAACTCTAACGGGACAGTATCCTTGAGCCTCTCCCACTTTTACTTTACAATATTAAAGGACAGTTCCGTATAATCGGAGAAACCAGATGAAGAAGACAATGGTCATCTTAGCCAATTATGCTGACGGCGAGGAAAGCTATGGCTTGCTCGGCCCGCAGATGGCGGCCACCATTATCCAGAATAATACCGACTATAAATGTGTGGTAGTAGCTATCGGCCACGATTTTGATAAGAAGGTCATCAAGAAAAACCTGAGCCAAATCACCAGTGGCGACAGGCAAATTATCGGCTTCAGCAATCTCGGGGGGCGGCCTGAGTTGTGGGCGCTGGCTAAAGAGTTGAAGGCAGAAGGGGCTATAACTATACTGGGTGGCCCCCAGACTGATGTTGATTACACAGGAGAGGTAGATTGGGAAAAGCACCCTAACCGATTCCCCGGTGTTAGTGATAGCTTCAGCCTCGCCCTCCACGGACCCGCCGAACAGCTAATCCCCTTCCTTAACTCTCAAGGCAAAGAGGAAAATGACAAAGTCAAGGGGCTACTTTTTACTCAGAATGGCAAATACCGGATAAATAAACAGGACAGGTGGAACGGAGACTTTCTGAACAAAGTCAACTGGAGAAACATATACAGACTGGGGACATCAGGACTGGAGCCGTTATCTATAACCAGCGCTCAGGTGGTACAACAGATAGGATGCCCTTATGCCGCCAGGACGGCAAGGGTCAGCATTGATTACCCGACCAAATTGAAGGATGTCTCCTCAACCGGGAAAGGCAATATACCGCTAAGCCTTCGCGGTTGCAGCTTCTGTGATGTTGCCCGGGATAAAGGGTTCAGCGGCAACCTCCCCCTTGACGATGTGCTGATACAGATAAGCAATCTGCCTGAGGACGCGGAGGGGAGGAAAATCCCCTTTGAATTAATAAACGAAGCCCCCCTGCCCACCCTACCCCGATTGCTGTCGGCTATTAAACAGCAAGGCGTCAGGATTTCTCAGCTAAATCTGGTCAGCCGGGCTGACTGGGTGGTGGCGGACCAGGAGAAAATCCGTACTGCCCTGAAGCTGGCTGATGACATGAACACGCGCATCCTCCTGTCATCAATAGGCTTTGAAGCCTTTGCCAACTCCATCTTAAGGAATCTAAACAAGGGCTACCTTACCGATACAAACATTTCCGCCATTGAGCTGATGAGGCAGCTAAAGGAGGAGTTCCCGCAGAACTGGTTCTACACAACTGACGATGGCGCAAGCCATGGCTTCATACACCCCACCCCGTGGGATTCCACGGAGACCAAGCGTGAAATGAACACCATCATATCCGCTTACGGACTGAACTGGGATATCCTCCCCGGGCAAAGCACCCCCCTAATTATCCACCATGCCTGCGGCTTGGGCGACTGGGCAAGAGAACTGGAGGCAAGAGAAGGAATTACATTGAAAAGAACAGCCTCCATGATTGAGTGGTGGTAGTCAACGGTCTCAAATAAAACCAACGGCTTGCCGAGGTTGTTTATCAACCCCATTCCAGCCAGTATTTTTGAGAGTTATACATACCCGTGCTATAATTTCTAAGTAGGAACTAATCAGCTTGGAAGGTATCGGAGTATAAAGGAGGAAATATGGCTGGTTCCAAAGAAGAAAAAAACAGCGCCAGTTATCTACCCACGGGCACACGTTTGTGGCCATCGAAGCGGTACGCAGAGATACATCGCCGTTCACTGGACGACATTGAGAGGTTCTGGGCAGAGGAAGCACGAAAGCTGGACTGGTATAAGACCTGGGATAAAGTCCTGGACTGGAACCCCCCTTATGCAAGGTGGTTTGTCGGGGGACAACTTAACGCCTCCTTCCAGTGCGTTGACCGCCATGTAAAGACATGGCGGAAAAGTAAGGTAGCAATCTACTGGGAGGGTGAAACGGGTGAGACCAGGGTGCTCAGCTATTCCACCCTCTACCGTGCCGTTAACCGTTTCGCCTCTGTGCTGAAGAAGTTGGGAGTTGTCAAGGGGGATAAGGTTGCCCTCTACCTGCCCATGATTCCGGAACTGCCTATCTTTATGCTCGCCTGCGCACGAATAGGGGCAGTGCACACGGTAATTTTCTCCGGGTTCAGCGCTCATGCCATAGCCGACAGGGTTAATGATATCCAGGCAAAGGTCATTGTCACCGCCGACGGAGGCTACCGCCGCGGCAAGACAGTGCTGCTTAAGGAAATAACCGACGAGGCGGTAAAAGACTGTCCTACTGTAGAAAAGGTAGTCGTAATTAAAAGGACGGGGGAAAAGGTGCCGTGGACTAAGAAGCGAGACATATGGCTTCATTCCATGCTTGATGATGCCGAGCTCCAGGTCGAGGCAGAGCCGATGGAATCTAGCCACCCGCTGTATATCCTCTATACCTCAGGTACTACTGGAAAGCCAAAAGGCGTTGTCCACGGTACCGGCGGCTACCTCGTATTCAATCACTCCGCATATGAATGGGTGTTTGATATCAGAGAGGAGTCCGTCTTCTGGTGCACCGCCGATGTGGGTTGGGTGACCGGCCACAGCTCAATAGTCTATGCCCCCCTCGCTCACGGTGCTGCCATTGTCCTTTACGAAGGAGCACCCGATTACCCGGCTATTGACCGCTGGTGGGACATCATAGAGAAATACGGGGTTACCATCTTCTATACATCCCCGACTGCGGTTCGCATGTTCATGCGCTTCGGAGAGGAATGGCTGGAAAAACACGACCTCTCAAGCCTTGAGCTTCTGGGCAGTGTTGGTGAACCGATAAACCCTGAGGCATGGCAGTGGTTTTACAAACATATCGGGAAGGAGAGGTGCCCCATTGTCGATACCTGGTGGCAGACGGAGACGGGGGGCATCATGATATCACCCACACCCGGGATTGAGGCAATGCCTCTAAAGCCGGGGTCAGCCACTCTACCCCTGCCCGGAATCGATGCCAGGGTGGTTGACACTAACGGGAAGGAGTTACCCCCGGGTCAAACCGGATACCTCACTATAA
>CAZRDI010000055.1:2384-9137 GCA_964598825.1 uncultured Dehalococcoidales bacterium | reverse complement strand
CCGCAGCTTCAGAGGCCAATGATACTGATACCTGGGATACCAGCTTCGTAGGAGTTTGGCATCTGGATGAGACAACTGGTGGGACTAATGCAATAGAGGACTCAACCCTCAGCAACAATCATGGAACTGACCAGGGGAGTCCTACCCTCGGAGCAACTGGGAAGATAGACAATGCGGTAGGTCTAGATGGAACCAATGATTACATCTACACTGCGAATTCTTTCGTTAACCCGCAAGAGTTTACAATTGAAGCTTGGTTTAAGACTAGTACATCTTCGGGTAAGAAAATTATAGGATTTGAGAATGTACAAAGCGGTCAGTATGCAAGCAGTTGGGATAGACATATCTATATAGGTACAGAGGGAAGGTTACATTTTGGTTGTTATAGCGGCGCAACGGATACGGCTAATTCTACAGCGACATATACTGACAATGTTTGGCATCATGCGGTTGGTGTACGAAATGATACAACTAATACACTTCATCTTTATGTTGATGGAAGTGAAGTTGGTACAGTTGCAAATTCAAATGCTGAAGGTTTTACCGGTTATTTTAGAATTGGCAGTTACAAAACCACTGGTTGGCCGAATGGTGCAGATGGTTACTTCCCAGGTTCCGTTGATGAAATACGAATCTCAAACACAGTCAGGAGTGCGGAGTGGATTGAGACTTCTTACAATAATCAGAGTGCCCCTGGCAGTTTCTATAGCGTTGGGGCTGAGGAGTCAATTATAGGAACCTACGAAAGGGATTTGTACAATATTCCCGGCTATAGTGACCCGGCGAGCATAAATAGGGTTACTGTCTACTTCCGTTTTTCCGGTGACCACGTTGGTGTTGATGACTATACTGGTTATGCTAGAGCGGCCATTAAGACCAATGGTACGGTTTACCTGGGAGTTGTAGAAAGCCAGACCGGCCAAAGCTTTGTCACTGAGTCATATGCATGGACAACTAATCCCTACACCGGCGCCCCCTGGACATGGAGTGAAATAGACAGCTTGCAAGTCGGCGTTGAACTTGTCGGTACAGCTACCTCACAAGCTTATTGCACTCAGGTCTATGTTGAAGTTAAGTACGGACAGAGTACCGAAGAGGAACAGATAGATACTTATAATATTGAGGACCATAGTGAAGGTAGCGGCACTATTCAAAGTATCACGGTGTACACAAGAACCAAGGGTAACATGATCGCTGATGTGCATGCCGTTGAGACGGTCATTAGAACTCATGATACTAACTATTTCGGTACCTATACCCTGCTGTCGACATCCTACACAGATTTATCCGCAACTTACACCACCAATCCATATACTGGCATTGCCTGGACCTGGGCTGAAGTTGATGCCCTGCAGGCTGGTGTGAAGCACTATGACCTGGGCCTTGGTGGTGTTTTCACCACCCACGTCTATGTTGAGGTCGACTACGGGCTGGTCTATGAGGAAGAGATAACCGCCGATACGTGGTGGATTGTGCCGAATCAAACTTCTAGCTATGCCTACTCCAGTTTCAAGGATGTAACAAGCATAGTGGCGCCTGTTGCTCCCGATGGTAATGCCACCTATACTGTAGGTGGCGTGGGCGGTGATACCGGAAGCGAGCTTTCTTACGCCGGCTGGTCTCTCATTGTCATTTATTCCAGCATTTACGAAGAGGGCCACCAGTTCTATCTTTATGATACATTAACCTTCGCCGGTACCGATGCCACGGGTGGTTTTACCATTGAGGGCTTCACCGCCCCGGAGGATGCCGAAGCTACCCTGACCTGTTTCGTTGGTGAAGGAGACTACTGGTACGATGGCGATTCTTTGCAGTTCAACGGTTATTATATGTCTGATGCAGTTAATCCTGAGGATGATGTCTGGAATAGCACGAGCAGTGCTCTCGGCGGAGAACTCATTGAGGGTGTGGATATTGATACCTTTGATGTTTCAAGCCCGATAATAAGTCCGGAAGATACCTCAGCCGATGTAGCTTTTGTCACGGCTCAGGATAACTGGGACCTGATTTATCTTATTCTGTCTTTCCGTAGTGACTTTGCCGTGTTGACACCGAGCAGCACCGGCATCTATTCTTATGGTTTTTAATGGCGGGTTGTGGACAAGGAGGTTATAATAGTTTTGAAGTTCAGGGGGTGGGGGCTTACCCCCAGCGGTGAACGGGTAACCACCGCCTACAAATTCGGGTGGTGGTGTGCTTCACACCGTAGTGAGATAATAAAATAGCAAGGAGAGAAAATTATGGTTGAAGCTCCAGCTACCAAACATATTAGCCCGGCAATGGAACAAAAGGCTATCCAGAAGGCAAAGGACAGAGCCAAAGCGGGGATGTGGGGCCTTGATATTGCCGTATTCTTGTTCGCCATATTAATTATTGTCATAGTCTTACTGTTTCAGGATGTGGGAATTGAGGTTGTGGCACCAATTGCCATATTTGGGTTAGCCATGGTCTGGTTTCTGGGATGGAGGCGGGGGAGGAAGTTATACCAGCGTTTCTATGACGAGGAGCTTGCAGAACTGGGGCAAGAGTTACGGAGAGCGGTTAAGGGAACGGTGGAGGAAACGATAGAGGAGACCATAGAGGCGAAGGTTCAGAAGGCGTTGCGAAAGAGGTGGGAATAGCCAGGAAGAATGCTCGCTTTGTCTCTTATCTTCTGTCGACTAAGCCCGAGCTGGCGAGTGTAAATTCTCCTTAGGGCTATCCATGAACAAGGAGAAGGGGTAATGGTTGAGGCTTCAGCTGCCGAACGGGTTAGCCCGGCAATGGAACAGGAGGCGGCTCAGAAGGCAAAGGACAGAGCTAAAGCGGGGATGTGGGACATTGATGTTGCCGTGTTCTTGTTCGCCATATTAATTATTGTCATAGTCTTGCTGTTTCAGGGGATTCAGGTTGAGATTGTGGCACCAATTGCAATATTTGGGTTATCCATGGCGTGGCTCGTTGGGCGGAGACGGGGCGGGCAACTGTACCAGCGCTTCTACGATGAAGAGCTGGCGAAACTGGAGTTGAGCAGGGAAATTAAAGGAACGATGGAGGAAACAATAGAGGAGAGGGTTCAGAAGGCACTACGCGAGAGGTGGAAATAGCCAGTAGGACTGTAATATGGGAATTTTAAAGAAACTGGTAATCAGATTTTGGCCGTCGGGAGTTCTAACTTTTGTTGGCTTCCTCCTTATTATCTATGTCGCTATTGGTATTCTATATATACAGCAGGGGGCGAAGCAACAAGGACTGGAGGATCAGATGGCTAAGTTAAGCCTCGTAGTCGACAAGCCGTTGTCAAGCTCTGAGCAATTGCAGGCAGAGTATGAAGGAGCTATGGACTCTCTCAGCCCGATGACGGCCAGGGATGCCATTGCCATGCTCGTTGGTATAGCCGAGAAGAGCGGCATTGATGTTGACCCTGAGAGTGATAAATTTACCGTTCCTTCTGCCACAATCAGGGAGGAGAAGTTGGGAGAAGGTAATTATCAGGTTTTGTCTTTCAAGAATATCAGTGTGGAAGGTGACTATGAGAGTGTGATGGCTTTTATCTCTGACCTGGATTCCGGTGAAACGCTAAAGACTATGGTGCTGAGGAAGGTAGCTATCAGGCAGATTGAAGTTAAGTATGAGGGAGAAGAGGAAGATAGGAGAGCAGAATTCCGCAATATAGCATCGGCAGTGATGGCTATGATGGATGATAATGACCTGTTAGAGATACCCCACCCGCTGGACTATGCTGCTGAGACGGTTGCGACCAATGACATGAGAGTCTTCCCCGATTTTACTTCAGACTGGGGGAGTACCGGGGGCAAGGTGGTTGACCCCGATGGCACTGCCTATACAGCCGGCGATGACGTTGGATACGTACTCTATAGTCATGACAGAACGGGCGATGGTGCATCAGGACCACCGGTCAGCTACGTAACCGTGACGCAGACCACGTATTACTACACCTGCGAAGCAGACGGCACGATACGTCAGTGGGACGGTCCAGACATAGCCACAGCATATGAGTATGAGATGGGTGAAGAGACTAAGACTGTGGCGACTGTAGAGGTTGACATATATACCAAACCTTCAGGGGGGTAACTAAATTTGATGATGGTAGTAAAAGGAGAAGGTGAACTTGGCTAAGAACATCGTAACCCTTGATATAGACGGCACTGCCATTAAGTTACTGGAGATTAGAGGTGGGGTGGTGAGAAAATGGGCAAGCGTCTTACTTGGGCCAAATGAGGTTGATATGGAGGAAGAAGGTTCGGAGTGGGAGGCTATAAGTACGATGGTTAGGCAGCTTATGGCCTCAAGTGGCATAAGGGTGACGAGAGCCTTTGCCAGCGTTAGTGGTCTTTATTCGGTAAACCGCATCGTGACAGTGTCCAATCCGCCTCCCGCGGGACTGACATACGAGCAGGCACTTGTAGAGGAAGTGAGAGAGGCGATACCTTTATCTGAGGAGCGGCTATATATTCAGTGGCAGACTGTTGCCACTCATGAAAACAGGGAGCGAGTCCTGGTTACCGGTGTGCCTAAAGATATGATAGATAATGAAGTGCTGTCCTTGAAGGCGGCGGGCATAAAGCCTCAACTATTGGAACTCAGGACCATGGCACTGGTCAGAGCGGTGAACAAGCAGCAGGCCCTTATTCTCAATATTGAACTCTCCAGCTTTGATATTGTTGTAGTAGTCAATGGTATACCTGAAATCATGCGCACCATTACCTGGCATTATGAAGACCTTGCTTTGGAAGATAGGGCAGAGTATTTGGCGACAGCTCTGGATATGACGGTGGATTTCTATAATTTGCGTCATTCTGATATCAATCTTGCCTGGACTACTCCTCTGTTCATCACCGGGCAGATGTCTGGTGACCTTGCCCTGGGAGAGAAGCTGCAGGCCAGCATGGGATATCCTGTTGAGCCGCTGGCCCCACCATTGGAATGTCCGGCGCACCTGCCTGTCTCCCAGTATGCAGTCAATATAGGCCTCGCTTTGAAGGGAATGGCGCCACCTAAGCCTAAGGAAGGTGAGCAAGAAGGTGAGCAAGAAGGTGAGCAAGAAGTCGTTAGCCATCCACAACTTCATATTGACCTCCTGCCGGAAGCTTATCGCCCGTGGAAACCCACGCCAAGACAGATGGGCGCTTTTGGTTTTATAATACTTGCCCTGGTCCTTTTATTCCCAGTGTATCAGGTAGCTACAGACGCTGTATCTAAAACAGCTAATATGGAAGTAAGGCAGGATATCCTTAACAGCGAACTGCAACGAAGGCAGATTGAAATCCAGAACCGCCGGCCATTGCAGCAGGCCATTAACGAACATAACCTCATTGTAGAGATGGGTGGTAGCTTCACCAGTGACCTCGAGTTCATTAGAGATGAGGCTAAGAGTCTTGATATTCGGGTGGAGACCATCAGCCATGATGGTGAGAGTATAGTTGTCAGGTGTGAGGCGGATGATTATATTACCTTTAGAACCTATGAAACCGCTCTGAGAGAGAGCGGGCGATTTTCTTCTGTTACCTCTCCCTCCGAGCGCTATGGCTATGTTACAGGCGGCACTATTGAGCTTGTGCCCCAGGCCAGCGAATAAGCAGCGGGTTTCTACTCCTCAGGTATGACCATAGCTTTATCTTATTTACTTAATCCTCCGGTTACAAAAAGCAGGACAGGTGCCCGGCTTTTTGCCTTTTGGGCACCTGTCCTGCTTTACCCAGGGCCTCCCCTCACCTCACTACCAATGTATTAGATATTAATATGTGTACTCAGTTGCTGTGGATGGGGTGGCACCGTCCCACTGGCGTACCGTCCCATCATCTTCGCATGTGTAGAACCATGTAGTCTGCGTCATGGTGACATAGCTGACCGATGGTCCTGCTGCGCCGCCGCCCGTTCTATCATGATTATAGAGTACGTATCCAACAATGTCGCCGGCAGCATAGGCAGTGCCATCGGGGTCAGTTACCTTCCCACCGGCGCCTGCCCAGTCTGAGGTAGCATCGGGCCACGATGTCATGTCATCTTCCGCAACGTCACCGGCATAATCTATCGCATTGGGTATTGTGCTGATAGCATTGTCTACCATCATGGCAATTACTGACGATGCCACATTATGGAACTCGGTCCTTCTTGCCTCATCTTCACCTCTGCCCAGGAACCGCCCCACGTTAGGGATGACCACCGCTGCCAGTACGCCGAGAATAGCCACTACAATCAGCAGTTCAATCAGGGTAAAGCCTTTCTCTCCCCTTTTAGGTAATCTCATTTTTCACCTCCCTTCCTGTATTACCCTATTATGTTATTAGTAGGTGTACTCGGTTGCTGTGGATGGAGTAGCACCATCAAACTGGCGTATCGTGCCGTCATCTTCGCACGTGTAGAACCACGTGGTCTGCGTCATGGTGACATAGCTGACCGACGGTCCTGCTACGCCGCCGCCCGTCCTGTCATGACCATAGAGTATGTATCCATCGCCGTCGCCGACTGCATAAGCATTGCCATCGGGGTCAGTGAGCTTGTCGGCACTACCCGCTACCGATGTAGGGTCGGGGAAGGCTGCCATGTCATTGTCCGCAACGTCGCTGGCATAGTCTAGCGGGTTGGGTATGCTGGTGATTCCGTTGTCGGTCATCATGGCGATTACTGTCGATGACACATTATGGAACTCGGTTCTCCTTGCCTCATCTTCACCTCTGCCCAGGAACCGTCCCACATTAGGGATAACCACCGCCGCCAGTACGCCGAGGATAGCCACTACAATCAGCAGCT
>CAZRDI010000055.1:0-2284 GCA_964598825.1 uncultured Dehalococcoidales bacterium | reverse complement strand
TTAGGGATAACCACCGCCGCCAGTACGCCGAGGATAGCCACTACAATCAGCAGCTCAATCAGGGTAAAGCCCTTCTCTCCTCTTTTAGGTAATCTCATCCTTTACCTCCCTTCCTGTATTATTTTTTCCTCAAAACGGGAAAGCCCGTTCCTTCTCGCTTTTAGGACCATACTAATCATAGGACGTAGCATTGCTGCTGGCAATCCTGCAACTGGGTGATTTTGCGGGTGAAAGAGTAGCCCTTTTGGATGAGAGGGCTTTGGCTACGGACCTGAGTGTTATTGCTTCGCTTCGCTCGTAATGACGAGGATACAGGCGAGGCTTATTATCCCTGGTAGTGGACAAGTCCTCTTTTAATGGCATAAGCTGCTGCCTGGCTCCGGTTTGCCAGGTGCAGTTTCTCCATAATATTCCGCAGGTGGGTCTTAACCGTGTTCTCGGAGATGAACAGGGAATCAGCGATTTCCTTGTTGGTCGCTCCCTGAGATACCAGTTGCAGCACCTCCCCCTCCCGCGGACTCAAATTAGCATCAACTTCCTTAGCAGGTTCCTTCTCTACCCCGGCTCTGAGGTCTTTGAACTCGGTGAGCAGCTTGGTTGCCATAAGAGGTGAAACTATGGCTTCGCCTTGGGCAATATGGAAGATGGCGTCAATCAGTTCATCCGGCTCGGCCTTCTTAAGGAGGTAGCCCTTGGCGCCGAATTTTACGGCGGCGAAGAGGTCAGCCTCCATTTCGGAGACGGTCAGGACCAGAACATTAACCTCAGGCATCTCTGCCTGGAGGGCTTGAATAGCTTCTAATCCGCTGTAACGCGGCATATTGAGGTCCATCAGAATTACATCAGGAGTGATTTTTCTTGCCTTTTCTACTGCCTCCAGTCCATCTGACGCTTCTCCCACCACTTTTAAGTCTTTCTGGTTTACCAGTACAGCAGCGATGCCCTGACGGAACAGGGTGTGGTCGTCTACTATCAGCACTTTGATAGTTTTCATTTCATAACCTCACTTTCTCAGCGGGGAGGCTGACCATCAATGCCGTCCCTTCCCCGGGAGCAGTAGAGATGTCAATACTGCCGCCAAGCCCCTCTGCTCTCTCTCTTATGATATTCAGTCCATGGTAGCCGGGTGGGGACTCTTCAAGGTCGCTAAGGGCGAAGCCCTGTCCGTTGTCCTTGATGAGCATTTCCACTGCCTGCTGGGTGTTCTCCAGCCTCACCTCCACCTCGGTAGCCTGGGCGTGCCTTCTGACGTTGGTCAGTGCCTCCTGGACGATGCGTAGCAATTGTAGCTCAGCAATCGGGGAAAGGTTGGGGAAAGCTTTGGGGGCGGCAAATTGGACCCTGATGCCGTTGTTGTCGCCGAATTCCCTCGTATAGTTTGACAGGGCTGGTATTATGGGGAGGTTTTTTATCTCGGTGCTTAATTGGTCAATGGATTCCCTGATATCTTCATAGGTATCCTGTACTATCTTCCTGACATCTACAAGCTCGGTGAGCGCTTTCACAGTGTCCTGGGAAGCAACAGAGTCGCTTACCAGCTTTGTTTTCATGTTGAGGTAACCGAGTGACTGTGCTATGCCATCGTGTAGCTCCCGCGCGATTCTTCTGCGTTCTTCAATGATAGCCTCTCTTTCTATGCGCCGGCGGATATTCAGGTTAATGCGGTAAGGCACCGAGGCGCCGACAAAGCAGAAAAGGGTGTAGACTATCAGCAGGGTGAGGTTGTGACCCTGCATAATCCAGGCAAATCTTTCACTGAACTGGCTCAGGGCTACGTGGGTAATGGAGAGGAGGATTGAGGCAGTAGTTGCCAGGGAGAGAGCAATCTTTTCTTCATAGAGAAGGGCTGCGGTCATAATGGGGGTAAGGGAATAGAGCAGGAAGCTGCTGTTCAGACCGTTGGTGAAGAGAACCAGCACCATGCAGAGCAGGAAATCGCCTATCAGAATCAGGTAGGTCATCAGGCTCCGCTTCCGCCAGCGGAGGGGAGAAAAGACTCTCAGGATGGTATAGGCTCCGAGTACACCCAGGACTATATAGAGTTGCAGATCGGGCATCGTCACTGTGTTTAGTGCTGGCACAACCTGCGTGAACATTACCGCCAGGGCGTAAGATAGGAAACGGTAGAGGGCTAGGAACTGATACGCTTCCTTTTCATACCTGGTTTCCATATATTTCTCCGTTACCAAGCTAAATCATTTGTATCTATATGTCAAGCTGCTGTAGCCATTGACTGGTGGAAGCTTGAAGTGGTGCTATAGCATTAAAGATACCACTGCCAGAT
>CAZRDI010000054.1:0-9174 GCA_964598825.1 uncultured Dehalococcoidales bacterium | reverse complement strand
CTACTGTCCGATGAACCGCTGGAGGTGGTGGTAGCCGGGCTGGAAAAGCTGGAGCAGCTGGCTGTGGATTTGGGCACAATGTTACCTTCGCCTTTCGCCGCTCTTTCCTTCCTGGCGCTGCCGGTTATCCCTGAGCTAAGGCTGACCGACCTGGGGCTGGTGGACGTGAATGAGTTCAGGTTGATTGAGCAGGGGGATTAAGTTGGCTGTGTATGTCTCGGTGCGGGTTTACCCTAGCTCGGCAAGGAATGAAGTGGCGGGTTTCGGTGACGGGGTATGGCGGGTGAAAGTATCAGCACCGCCGGTCAGGGGCAAAGCTAACCGGGAACTGATAGCCTACCTCGGTAAAGTCATGGGCGTGGGCAGAAGCAGCCTGAGCATCGTCAAGGGTCATACCAGCCGCAATAAGGTCGTGGCGGTTGATGGGTTGACTCAGGAGGAAATTACGGGGCGACTTTCTTCTGCCGGAGGCTAACCGCCAGCCGTTATTCCCTGATTCGGGCGAGCAGGGTGTACATGCCGAAAACATCCTTGGGGTGCAGCCATAGTTCTCCAAATTCCCCTTCTTTACCGCCGATGAAGGCGCCGCCCACCACGCGAATCCCCATTTTTTCCGCCCTGGCTCTGGCTTTCTTGAGGTTCGGTGTCTTGAAGCCGATGGCGTATACGCCCTCGCCTCTCTTGTTAATGAATTTGGCGACATCGCTGTCCGGCCGGGTGGGTGAAAGTATTTCCAGCCTGTTTTCACTTATCACGCTGGTAAAGCCGACCTCCTTGTTTTCCGGGACCTGCCTGAATTTAGTGTTCATGAACTCCGAGAAGAACCTCTGCGCTTTTTCTGAATCTTTCACCGCTATTACTACATGGCTGATACCACCGATGACTTTCTCCTCTTCCATCGTAACCTCCTTTTACACAGTATGCGTGGTGATTATTCTATCAGTCGGGGGAGGTTATTTCAATGCTGCCTAACCTTTTGTGGTGTTTTACGTTATAAACAGTAGAGGAACAGTAGAGGTTATGAGAGGGGGAATATGATGAAGGACAGAATAGCCAGTTTCGTTAAGCAGACCTTTTTCTGGCTGAGATGGCTTGCCATGTCTGATAGAAAGAGGTATGCCTACCTGTGGAACCGGACCAGGGATAACTTCTACAGGTATTAACTCTCAGCGTGGGATAGCAGTCTAACCCTTACTGGAAGAAATCACGGATGCTGTTAAAATCCTCCGGTAGCAGTCCCAGTATCAGGGGGAACTTGTCCAGTAGCACTCCGGCCAGCAGCGAATCGGTAATCAGTCCGGTGCCGTAGTATTTTACTATGGTGGCTAGCACGGCGCTGATGAGTATGGCACCCATTGCGAAGCCCAGGACAGCGCCGCCAGTGTGGTCAACCCAGCCGAGCATGACGAATTTGATGAAGGTCTTTAGCACGCGAGCCAGCACGGCGGCGATTACCATTACGACGATTAATATCAGGGCGAAGGCGACAATATTGGCTATGCCTTCATTAGAAATAAAGGTCATTATCCGGGCGAGGGATTCATAGAAGTTACTGGCCAGGACTACGCCTATTATCAGGCCAGCCAGGGAAAATGCCGCTTTAATGAGTCCCATTTTCAGGCCGATGAAGATGGGGGCAATCAGTACTACCAGGATAACTATATCAAGCCAGTTCATCTCTCACCTCCCCTTTAATTTTAGTTGGCATATTATAGCACATCAGCTACCGGACTGCCATATTACTTGTAGCGTATACGTCACGCCTGGCCGTCAATCCCTCTGTTCACCTCTCCACCCTTACCCACAGTCTGTCTCCATCCGTAGTAAACTCTATTGTACCATGCTCATCGGTGCGGTATATGTTTTCCCACCCCAGTTTCTGTATCAGCCTGTCCATTATATCATCGGTGGGGTGTCCGTAGGGGTTGTCCTTGCCCGCCGATATAACGGCAATCCGGGGGTTGACCACTGCCAGGAACTGGGGGGTGGTGGAGGTATTTGAGCCGTGGTGGGCAACCTTGAGTACGGTGCTGTTCAGGTTAGCCCGGCGGGCAATAAGTTCAAATTCCGCCTCCCGCATGGTATCGGCGGTGAGCAGGAAACTGACTTCATCCATGCTTACATGTAATACCATACCATTGTTATCTATATCCGACTGGGTGCCGGCTAAGGAAGGCGTTTGGGGGTTAAGCACCTCTATTACTACTCCAGATAGGTTAATCTGCTGTCCGGCCTGGGCTACGGTGCATGGTATATTCTTCTCCTCAATCAGGCTGAGCCACTCGTCATATATACCGGACTGAAAATCAAGGTCAGGATAGAGCACCTGCTTGACTTCATATCTGTTCAGCACCTCTACCAGACCGGTAACGTGGTCGGCACTGGGGTGGGTCAGTATTACTAAATCAATAGTCCTGTCCCAGAAGGGCATTTGCTCGCCCATCTCCAGACTTATCGCCTGCGGGCTGGGGCCGCCGTCAACGAGGATTTGCTGGCTTCCTTTCTGAATCAGGATGGCGTCTCCCTGGCCGATGTCGAGGAAGCTTACATGGAGGTTGCTATCGGGCATGGTGGCAGCGGCCGTCCATACCAGAATGGCTATAACCAGCAGGGGCAGGATGGCCCATTTTTTGGGTAATCTGGAAGCGAGGCTAGTGGCTCCGGGCATCAGGCTGTCCAGCTTATGCCTGTTGCTGGTGAGCCAGATGAGCAGGGCGAGTACAGGGTAGTAAACCAATATGAGGATAGTGCTAACTGAGCCTGTCTCGATAGAGGAGAGTGGAATAGCGGCAAAAGCGTTGACTACTAATAACATATATGACAGGAAGAGCCAGGCAATCCAGCCTGTGACCTGGGCGATGGGCAGGACAACAATTCCTATCCCTCCCGCCAGGGCACCGATGATAATGATGGCGGGCAGTGTTGGCAGGATAAGCAATGTAGCCAGAGGAGCGACCAGCGAAACAGTGCCGAAGTAGTAGGCGACGACTGGCCAGACGGCTATGATTGCTCCCAGGGTTACGCTGAGGCTGTCGGTAATAACAATGGCTATGGGATGATGCTGCCACGCCTTCTTCGCCCAGGGTGGCATTAACCGCTTTTCTGCTCAGGGCTTGTATGAGCGGGAAGATGAAGATGAGACCGGTCATAGCCAGGAAGCTCAGATGGAACGAGGCGTCCCACAGGATACGGGGGCTGGTGCCTACCATTACGGCGGCGGCAAAAGCCAGGGCAGTAATGGCGCTACGCTGCCTCCCCAGGAGTTCGGCGGTTAGGAACAGACTGACCATGATTGCCGCTCTGATTACCGGCGGGTTCATGCCGGTGATAAGGGCGTAAAGCCATACTGTTGCCAGTGTCAGCCAGACGTAAATGTAATGCCTTTTGCCGAAGAGCCGTTTGCTGAGGGTGAGCGAGATTAGGGCCAGGATACTGAGGTGGAGGCCGGAGATAGCCAGCAGGTGGGCGGTTCCGGTGCGGGAGAAGGCTTCCGTAACCGCTGAGGGGATGTTGCCCCGTATGCCTAAAATAATACCCTGTGCCAGTGATGCCTGCGGCTCGGGTAAAACTTCAGCCAGCGTTTGAGACAGGCGGTTTCTCAGTGAGTAGACCCATTCCAGTGGTTTGAAACCCGCCCCACTCCCCGTTATCTCTATTTCCGAGTAGTGCATGGTGGAGTCAAAGTCGTCAGGCTGGTATGGTGATTCCAGTTCTCCTTTTACCGAGAGCATATCCCCGTACTTGTAGGCGGGGTATGTGGGTACAATTAGTAGGGCGGTCCCCGATACCTCATGCCATTCTTCACCCAGTTTTATATTGGTAGCTGATAGGTGGAGGTGGGTGGTCTTATCTCTAACCTCGGGGTCTCTGTTTACTACCCCCTCTATTTCCACGGTTCCCTGGCTGTTGTAGAACTGGAGGCGATTCTCATCAACGGTGGGCTGGCTTGACCGGTAGTAGGAGGCGCCGCCGAAGAGGGCAATCAGGCACAGGCTGGTCAGGATTATTGGTTTGCGGTATTTGCGGAAGAAAAGCAGGGGTAGGGGGGTGAACCCGATAAAGATAAGGGCTAAGGGGAGATTTAACCTTGACCCCAGAAAGATACCCGCCACCCAGGCGCAGCTAAGATAGATAAGTGGCACTATCCTCTATCCTTACTTTTCTGGTCTTATTAATCGGCTACCGTAATCAGGTCTTTAATCTGCTCGTAGGTAGCGGTTCCTATACCTTCTACATTAGTTATCTCGTTAATATTGCGGAAGTGGCCGTTCTGCTCACGGTAATCTATGATGGCTTGAGCCATGACCTCGCCGATGCCGGGCAGGGCTTCAAGCAGCCATGCCTCAGCCCGGTTAATGTTGATTTTTTGTGTCTGTCCTTCTTCTGTGTCGGGAATATGGAGGGTGATGCTGTTGAGGTCAGCACCGTTGGTATAGCCACCGGCGGCTTGAATGAGGTCTTCTATGGTGTCCCCGGCGGTAAGGGGGTAGAGTCCGGGGTTGGTCACAGCACCGCCGATGTAAATCTCCCCCTGTAATTCCTGAGTGGGTGATGTAGAAATATCTACGGGTTGGCCTGCGCTGAAGCGTGGCCAGATGATCAGGGCACCGGTAACAATAATAGCTACTAGAAGTATAGCTATCAGTGCCCAGTATTGGCTAAACCTGCTTGGTGTCATGGCAAGCCTCCCGACTTATATTCAGTCAGGCGGGTCTTCCCGGTGCTATTAAATTATTGGGGTGCCTGATGTAAGGCACCCCAATAGATTCACTTCTGTTAGCGAGTCTGGTAATCTATACGCTTTCAATAGCAGTAGCGACCTTCTGCATGATACCGGTGAATTTATCGGCGGCGGCCAGCTTCTTTATGTCGCTGACGTCATCAACATCGACGTATTGTATTGCACCTACCTCGCAGAACCTTACACATTGCGGGTCGCCATCGCAGAGATCGCATTTGATTACCTTCTTGGCCAGGGGGTCAAAGCCCATGGCTCCGAAGGGACAGACGGCGACGCACATCCTGCAGCCGATGCAGGTATCATAATCAATGACTACTCTATTTAGGGATTCGTCTCGTGATATAGCCTTTACCGGGCAGACCGTCTGGCATGGGGCTGTCAGGCATTGCTGACAAGCCATGGGGACGTATCGCCCTTCCATCTCCCACTTTACTACCTTTATTCGGCTTCGAACCGGGTTGCTTACCCCTTCGTGTTTGACGGGGCATACTAGCTCACATAGTCGGCAGCCGGTACATTTTTCATAATCTATCATCAATACTTTAGCCATTAATAGGTCCTCCTTAATGCTATGTTTTGTGAGCTAGAGCAAGTGAGTTGGCTCTTTATCTATGCCTAGCTTCTTCAGGGTCTCGGGTCGGGGAACACCATTCTCATCCCAGCCGTGGTGCTCGTAGTACTCGTCTATCATCTTGGTAAACTTCTTTCTATCTATCGTCTTTCCACAGGCGGCTGGTATACCCCGCGTGGTTGGCTCGTCAAAGTACCGGTCAGCCAGCCAATCATCCTTTCTGGTTAGACCCTCTCTGATGTTGAACAGCCTTTCCAGATTGTAACTCCGGTCACCTACTTCCCAGATTTCAAGCGGTGTCATCTCCAGGTCGGTGTTGTAGTAGAGCAGTTTGGACCATTCCTGGAAGTTAGGGAAGTTCGGGCCGAGGAATATGGTGTGGTATTTACAGATGCCCAGGCAGTCCACTGACTCATAGCATACCTCCTGCCATCTAACCATCCACGGTTTTCCTTCATAGTCTTGCCAGTGCGAGGTTAGTGGGCCATCATAGGGTACCGGCTGGCTGTATACCATTCTTAATACATTCTCCGGCAACCCGTAGAGGTCAATAGCCGGTCGGCTTCTGAGGTGGTCGGAGCCTCTGGAGCCGGTGGCTATGCCCAGTGCCAGCGCTGGAGTGGCTCTCTCATCTGAGTGGAGGTTGCTCATTCCCTTGACGTGGATGAGGTATTTAATGGAGTTCTTGCCTATCTTCTCGGCAGCTCGCAGTCCTCCCTCAGCCAGAATGTCGCCCAGACCTTTTCTGTGGGCGATACGGTCTATCATCTCAATGAGTGCCTCATCATTCCCGAATCTTAGCTCTAAGCCATCGGTATCCTTGTCAGTCAGAATGCCGTTTTCGTAGAGCTCCATCGCCCAGGCAATCAGACTACCTGTCTCAAGGATGTCCAGTCCGTAGGTATTCAGTAGGTGGTTACCGGCCAGCAGGTTGACCATGTTGCTGCATCCAGGCTCTCCGGTTAATGCACCCTGTGCGGTATATTCAGGTCCTTCGTCATAGACCCCCTTGTAGGGACCGTCAGGTATGATGTATTTAGCCCGGCAGTGGACCTGGCAGCCGAAGCAGCCAGCCATGCCGATGACATGTTCATCAATTGCCTCGGGTTCAATCTCATCGCAGTATTCAAACTGGTTAGTCTGGAAGTTTCTGGTTCTGATTCCGCCCCATGAGTTAGTGGCTCCCCAGATGAAGGGGGTGCCTAATCTACCCTGCGTCTGGGATACCTTGCCTGCAGTTACCTGACTGATTACTCTCTTATTATATTCCAGGGCTTCAACCGGGTGGGCTATCTTAATATCCATGGTGCCCCGGCAGGCTATGCACTTGAGGTTCTTGGAGCCCAGAAGAGCACCCATTCCGGACCTGCCGCCGGCATTCTTGAGTTCGGTCATAACATTGGCGTATCTTACTAGGTTTTCACCGGCAACGCCAATGGTTAGTATCTTTATGTCTCTGTCGCCAAGCTCTTCCCTGACAGCCAGTTGCGTGTCGCGAACTGACTTGCCCCAGAGATTGGCGGCGTCCCTTATTTCAATTTCACCGTTATGAATCCAGAGGTAGACCGGTTTTTCGGCTTTGCCCTTTATTACCAGGTGGTCAAAGCCGGCCCACCGCATCTCAGGGGCGAAGAAGCCGCCCATGTTGGTGCTGCCGACAAAGCCGGTAAGCGGTGATTTGCCGGCAACGTGGGTCCTGGCCGTGGCCGAAGCCAGAGTGCCTACCAGAACTCCGGCGCTAACAAAGGCTACGTTATCCGGTCCGAGGGGGTCAACGCCGGGTTTTATATGGTTGTACATAAGATACATGTCAAGCCCTCGCCCGCCGAGGAATTTCTTCCTTATGCTGATGGGGATGGGCTTGGTTTCAATCTTACCGGTGGTAAGGTCGATATAAGCTATCCTTTTGTCTAATGCCATCTTATTTCCTCCCTTTCCTTTTCGACTTGCTCATCGCTTCTTCGGTTAGGCGTCTGTTTACCTCCCAGACCGGGCCCCTTATTCTGGGGAAGTTGGGTAGTGGCCAGGATATGCGCCACTCAAAGCTGCAGTGAGGGCATTTATATTGTTTTGAGCCGGGTGGTGGAGTAATCCTGTTCATACAGTTCATACACCTGACTTGCCCTGTACTTCTGCCTCTAGCCGTGATTTCTGCCGTTGTTTCGTCCTTCAAACTGGATACCTCCCTCTAGGAATTAATTGGATGGATTGAGTAAATTGGTTAAATGAGTGATTAACCCACGAATATATAATACCACTATTGAGTTTTAATTTTCAAGCGCCCCTGAGGGCAGTTCGTAGCGCTTCTTCTGACTCAGGGGTGGTGACAGCTATTATCTGGTCTCCAGCCTCAAGAATAGTGCTGGATGTGGGGATACGAGGCTTGCTTTCTTTATGAATAAGCAGAGCCAGTTTGCTGCCTGGTGGTAGCGAAAGCTCTTTTATAGATTTACCTACCGTAGTTGCGTCAGGTGGGATTTTTACTTCTACAATTTCTAGGCCTTTGTCTCTGATGGTTAATAAGTGCGTTAACGGGTGAGTTGGCACTTCTCCTTTTATGTGCTCAAGGATGATGTTTGTGCTACTTACAGTGGCATCTATACCCAGTTTCTTGAAGAGTGCCTCGTTCTGCGGATTTCTGATGCGGGCTATGGTATGGGGCACATTAAATTTATGCTTGGCTAGCTGGCAGGAAACCAGATTATCTTCATCGTCGCCGGTTACGGCGATGAGCATATCAGCGCGGCCGGTACCTATTTCAGTTAGAGTGGTTGCCTCGCAACCGTCACCGCGGATACAGATGCTACCTAGTTCGCCTATAATGGTTTCGCATACAGTAGCGTTTTTTTCTACTATGAGTACCTCGTGTTCTTCGTTCAGCAGGGCTTTGGCTAGATAGTAGCCCAGTCTGCCGCCGCCAATAATTATGATATACATATTTCTATCTCAGGCTTCCAGTTTTTCCTTTAGTATCTGGGCGAATATCGTGGTTGAGCTCACGGTTTCCAGTCCCAGTGTATCAAATAGTTCCTGGCGTAGGGGGTCGTAGATACGGCAGATTACCTTGGGTACGTTAAAGATGTGCTTGGCGATTTGATTTGCCATGATGTTACGATTATCACCCTGAGTTACGGCGACAAAGGCATCCGCTTGCTCTATGCCCGCTTTTCTGAGCACTTCTTCATCAACGCCGTTGCCTAGCAGTGTTGTGCCTTTGAAGGCAGGTGGTAGTCTTCGGAAGCTGTAAGCATCAGTGTCTATAACAGTGACCTCATGCCCCTCGCCGTCTAGTAGTGCCGCTAGATGAGCACCTACTCGTCCACAACCCATAATAATTACTTTCATATAATAAACTTAACTAGGTCGTATATTGTTGATATAGTATAACACGGCAACGGGCATTTTTTAAAACATAGGGTGCCACGTCACCCAGGTTAAATTCACCGAAGCGCGTCTTATATTCAACGCCCATTAGAATTAAGTCTGCCTCTCGTTCCGTAGCTTCATCTACAATAGCTGGAGCTACCTCACGGGATTGAAGCAAATCAGTCTCTATATCACAGCCTTGTTCTATGGCGATATCTTCTATGTGATTCAGTACCTCTTCAGCCTTGCTGATTTCAGACTCAACTTCGGCGTCTAGGGGCAGAGTGCGTTGTACGGGAATGACATAAACGGCGCAGATTAAGCTTTTGTCTTTCTTAGCCAGCCCGCAGGCTAGTTTGATTGCCTCTTCGCTGGCTTCGGTACCGCTTACGGGCACTAAAATTTTACGGAACTTCATTAATATATATTTCCATTTGTTATTTCACGATGGGTTATTATAGCCCTATGTTTTAAAGATTACAAACGGTGTCCTGCG
>CAZRDI010000053.1:0-9270 GCA_964598825.1 uncultured Dehalococcoidales bacterium | reverse complement strand
GGAAGAACTGCTTGAAATGTCCATACCGGATATTGAAGCCGTAGAAAACCCTGAAGATACGGCTAGACACATTAAAACAATAATGGAGCAGGGTTCTGACCGCTTTGAGAGCCGACACAGACGTAAAGACGGCAGGATAATTGATGTTGAAATAAGTGTAAATTACCTTAATGTGGAGGAAGGGCGACTGGTTGTATTTATCCGGGACGTCACCGAGCGCAGGCAGGTGGAAGAGCTATACAGGACCCTAGCCAACAGCTCACCGATTGGCGTTTACATAGTCCAGGATGGAAAGTTCAAGTTCGTTAACCCCCAGTTCCAGAAATACATGGGTTTTACCGAAGATGAATTGTTACACATGGACTCCCTGCGCCTTGTCCACCCCAAAGATAGGGGAAAAGTTAAGGAAAACGCAGTAGAAATGTTAAAGGGGGG
Source organism: uncultured Dehalococcoidales bacterium (assembly GCA_964598825.1). Taxonomy (GTDB): domain Bacteria; phylum Chloroflexota; class Dehalococcoidia; order Dehalococcoidales; family JAUXAP01; genus JAUXAP01. The sequence continues at coordinate 8,835 of CAZRDI010000053.1, read as the reverse complement.
CCGTTCCTCCCCTTACGAGTTCAGGGCTATTGGCAAGGACGGGAAAACCATATGGGCTATAGAGACAGCTACCTCTATCTACTATCAGGGTAAGCGGGCCGTTCTGGGGAACTTCATGGACATCACCGAGCGCAAGCAGATGGAGCATGAGCTTCAGGGAAAAAAGGAGCAACTGGACGCCCAGAATGAGGAACTGACGGCGCAACAGCAGGAGCTATTAGAAAAAACCAGGGAGGTGGAAGAGGCAAACAGGTTAAAATCTGAATTCCTGGCTAACATGTCTCACGACTTACGCACCCCGCTCAACGCCATTATTGGCTTCTCCGAATTGATGATAGACGAGGCGCCGGGAAAGATTAATGAACAGCAGAGACAGTGTCTTGATGACGTCCTTAGCAGTGGCCAGCACCTGCTGACTCTGATTAACGAAGTCCTTGACCTGTCCAAGATAGAGTCGGGCAAGACGGAACTAAGGCTGACAGATATCGCCCTGGCCGAGGTAATAGACTCGTTAGCCAAGACCATGACGCCCATAATCACTCCAAGGAAGCAGAGCCTTGACATTGAGGTGGAAAAAGGGCTTCCTCCGGTTAATGCCGATGAAGCAAAACTAAAGCGGGTACTCCTTAATTTAATGGATAATTCATCCAAGTTTACGCCGGAGGGAGGCAAGCTTAAGGTTGAGGCAATAAGGAAGGACGATTGGTGCCAGATAAGCGTGATTGACAACGGCATGGGTATCAAAAAGGAGGACCAGAAAAGGGTGTTTGAACCTTTTGCCCAGCTAGATAGCCCCGTAACCATGGGGAAGAGTGGCACCGGGCTGGGGCTAGCCCTCGTCAAGCAGATTGTTAAAAAGCACGGCGGGCGAATCTGGATAGAGAGTAAATACGGAAAGGGGAGCCGGTTCAGCTTCACCCTGCCCCTGACAACAACCGGTCAGCCAAGTACAAAGGAGAGAGACAGGCAATGGCAGAGAAGGTACTGATTGTAGAAGACGACCCCCGCAATATGAGGTTGCTTGAAATGACCCTCGGGGGCAAGGGCTACACCTTACTCAAAGCAACTGACGGAGAAGAAGCGCTGGATGTAGCCAAGAAAGAGCGCCCGGACCTTATTATAATGGACATCGGGCTTCCCAAAATGAACGGGTTTGAGGTGACCGGGAAACTCAGGGAGAACCCGGCATTCACCCATACCCCCATCATTGGTCTCACCGCCTATGCCATGAAGGGAGACAAGGAGAGAGTTATCAAAGCCGGGTGCGATGCCTATTTGTCAAAACCCGTCAACACCCGCGAACTGCCCGGAGTAATTGCCGGGATGCTGCAACAACGGCAAAAAAATAACCCCCAGGATAAATAGAGGTAACATATGGAAAATAAAGCCATTGCGACGGAAAAGAAAGTCCTTGCGATTGATGACGACCCGGTCTTCCTGAGACTGGTTGAGCAGATTCTTACCCCGAAAGGATACGAGGTGCTCAAAGCCACCGACGGGCAAGAAGGACTGCGGCTCTTATTTGCCCAGAAGCCAGACATAGTGCTTCTGGACGTGGTCATGCCCAAGATGGACGGATGGCAAACCTGCCAGCGCATCCGCGATATCTCCGATATACCTGTAATCATGCTCACCGGTAAGCAGAATGCTGAGGACGATATAGTGCGCGGGCTTGACTACGGAGCTGATGAGTATCTCCTGAAGCCAGTAGGGAATCAAGAACTGCTGGCGAGGGTGCGAGCCGCATTGCGGCGCGTTGAGTTGCCCCCTCCGGCGGAGACAAAGAAGGAGGTTACCTACGCCGACGATTTCCTCACGGTAAACGTTGCTGAGCGGAAGGTCATGGTGAATGGAGAACGGGTGAAACTGACACCAAGGGAGTTCCGCCTGTTTGCCCTCCTGGTGGAGAATGCTGACCGTATTCTCACCCACAAGCAGGTGCTGGAAAAGGTGTGGGGCTGGGAATATACCGACGACCTGGATTACGTGCGCATCTACATATCGCATTTACGTCAGAAATTAGAACCGAACCCTGCCCTGCCCTGCCCAAATACATTATAACTGAACCCGGAGTCGGCTACTGCTTCCAAAAAACCGGCATTGATTAAGAGATTCCCAGCCCAACCCCGCAAGGTCTTACGACTTCAGTCAGACTCCAGAGTTGAGGAAAGCGGCTTGGAAATCAGCACAGGGTCGGCGAGCAGCCGCCTGGTAAAACTATTGTCAGCCCATTGCCGTATTAACTGCTCCAGCGCCTTCTTAGTATCACTGGCAACCCTAGTCTTATCACACTGCTTCAACCGATACTTAAATAGCCAGTAGGTAAACTCCTTTAGCTCGGTTAGAGTAATAGACCCGAGCAGAGGATACTTCTTCTCATACCTGAACCGCTTAAGCAATGCCGTTTTAGTAGCACCGTATATCCGCCTATAAACCTCGTTGACAGTATCATGCTCTTTATTGTAGCCCAGAGTCCGCTTCTCCTTACGCACCTCCTCCTGAACCGCCAGAAACAAAGCCTCCCCTACAATAACGCCATAAAAGTAGTTAAGATATTGCCGGTATTTACCCTCGCCGATAAGCCCCTTGAATTCATCCGGGGCCAGGTTAAGCGGCGGTTCGCCGTAAAAAAGGAGCGCCGTCTTCTCATCATCGGGCAATAAACCGTCTACCGCCTCGCACAACCGCTCAGCCAGAAGTAGCCAGTCAAAGGCTTCACCACCAATGAGGTAGCGGTATTTACGGTCATTGTGAGTTTCCTCGGCATCAGTCCATAACCCCATAGCCTCAAGCAGGGCAATATACCAGTGCTTACCGCCGGCGATAGCCTGCTTTAAATATCTTATTGCCTCGGCATCTTCCGCCGGGGTCAGCTGAGAAGATTTTAAACGATTATCCACATCAATCATTATAATATATAAACCTCTCCGCTAATCTGGCACGTGGAACTCAGACTTGAGCTTCTCGTAGTAGTCAAGCTTACCGGTAGTTACCAGCTCGGTAATCTTTTTGGCAATCGCCTCCCCCACCCCCGGGATTTCCCTCAGCCTGTCCTCCCCGACCAGCTGCTCCACCTCCACCGACAGGCCCTCAATGGCACGCACCACCCTCCGGTAAGCCCTTATCTTGAACGGGTTCTCCTTCTTGAGCTCCAGCCGGTCGGCAATATCCTGGAATACTTTGACAATCTCACTGTTTTTCACCGTTGCCGAGTCTCCCCCTATTCTCACCTCCCACAGCAGTGCTTGTATTTCTTGCCTGAACCGCAGGGACAGGGGTCATTACGGCCTATCTTCTTGCCGCCAATCTTTTGCCGCTTACTTACATTATCAGCCCTGGCGGCGGCTACCCTCTCCGTCATCGGAGTCGCCCTAGGGGTGGGGCGGGATGCCCCCTTCCTGGCAATATTGACGTGAAATATAATCTGAGCTATTTCATGCCTGATGTTATACAGCAGTTCTTCAAACTGCTTATAGCCCATGCTCTTATAAGCATCCACGGACCGTATCTGGCGCAGAGTCTGCCAGCCTGCCTCGCGGCGCATATTTTCCATAGCCGTCAGGTGCTCTATCCACATGTTATCTATAGTGCGGAGCATTATCAGGCGCTCCATCACCCTCATATCTTCCGGACCTATCTCTTTCTCCCGCTCTTCATAAAAAGCCCCCGCCTGCTCAAATAGCTTATCCTCAATCTGCCCTCTGTCCATCTGGGAAAGGGCACCGGTATTGAGTGCCGGCGGGAGGGGGAAGACGGTGGAAACCTCCTTAACCAGACCCTCCAAATCCGGTTCGGCGCCGCGCCCATCGGGAGTATGAGCCGCCACCATATCCTGAATCTCCTCTTTAACCATGGACAGGATATTTGCCTTAAGGTCAGCGCCGCCTATTACCTTTCTTCGCTCACCGTAAATAAGCTCACGCTGCTCATTAACCACGTCATCATATTCCACCAGATGCTTACGCATATCAAAATGGTAGCCCTCTACCTTGACCTGGGTGCTGGCAATAGAGCGGTTAATCAATTTATTCTCAATGGGGGTATTCTCATCCATGCCAGCCCACTCCATAACCCCCTTAATCCGGTCACCACCAAAGCGGCGCATAATGTCATCCTCTAAAGACACGTAGAAACGAGAGCCCCCCGGGTCACCCTGCCGTCCGGCTCTGCCCCTGAGCTGGTTATCAATCCGCCTCGCCTCATGGCGCTCAGTGCCGATAATGTGAATGCCGCCCAGCTCAATAACCTTATCGTGTTCCTTCTGCCACTCCTCCCTGTCCCTACTCTCAGGACTTCCACCCAATAAAATATCAACGCCACGCCCGGCCATATTGGTGGCCACGGTTACCGCCCCCAGCTGCCCGGCTTGAGCGATGATACTGGCCTCCCTCTCATGATACTTGGCATTAAGCACCTGATGAGGAACCCCCCTCTTCTTTAGCAGGTCGCTCAGATACTCCGATTTTTCAATAGACACAGTGCCGATTAGCACCGGTTGACTCTTCTGGTGAAGCTGCCCAACCTCACGCACCACCGCCCGGAATTTAGCCCCCTCATCCTTATAAATCCGGTCGGAATAATCCTCACGAATCATCGGCTTATTGGTAGGGATAACCACCACCTCAAGATTATATATCTTGTGGAACTCTTCGGCCTCAGTCAGAGCAGTGCCTGTCATTCCCGACAGTTTGTCATACATGCGGAAGTAGTTCTGCACGGTAACGGTAGCCAGGGTCATGCTCTCCCGCTGGATTTTGACCCCCTCCTTGGCTTCTATCGCCTGATGCAGCCCTCCTGAATACCGCCGACCGAGCATCAACCTGCCGGTAAACTCATCAACGATGATAACCTCGCCATCTTTGACCACATATTGATGGTCTCGCTTGTAGGATTCCTTGGCGACAACGGCATTTCGCAAGTGATGCAGGAGAGTGGCATTATCCTCATCATAGAGATGCCCCGACTTCAGCACTCCTTCTCGCTCTAACATTCCTTCCGCAGTCTCGTAGCCAGCCTCGGTTATCGCATCCACCGAGGGTCCCTTTTTACTCATAATGTAGTCGCGGTCCGGCTGTAAATGAGGGGCAATCCTGGCAAGCGCCTGGTATTCCTGCAACGACTCATCACGCGCACCACTGATAATAAGCGGAGTGCGCGCCTCATCAATAAGGAGGTTATCTATCTCATCAACGATGGCGTAGTTTAACGGGCGCTGCACGCACTGCGAAAGCTCGGCAACCATATTATCCCGCAGGTAGTCAAAGCCAAACTCACTACTGGTACCATAGGTAATATCGGCTTCATAGGCCTCACGCCGGGAGATAGTGCGAAAATGACGCCACCGCTCATCCTCTGAATCGAAGTCGGGGTCATAAAGTCGGGTAGGAGAACGCTCATCCGGGGTCTGCTGCGGATAAATGCTGGCGACACTCACCCCCAGAGCATGATAGACAGGTCCCATCCAGTAGGGGTCTCGCCTGGCAAGGTAGTCATTAACCGTAACCAGGTGACAGCCCTGACCGGTAAGGGAATTGAGGTAGAGGGCGAGGGTAGCTACCAGTGTTTTACCCTCGCCGGTTTTCATCTCGGCAATTTTGCCCTGGTGAAGGACAATTCCCCCCATCAACTGTACATTAAAGTGACGCTGACCTATAGTGCGTTTAGCCGCTTCACGAACAGCGGCAAAAGCCTCGGGCAGAAGCTCATCGAGCGAACTACCGGCTTTAAGCCGACCCTTAAACTCATCAGTCCTGGCACGAAGCTCGGCATCGGTGAGTTTCTCAAATTCAGACTCCAGCTCGTTTATTCTATCTACCAGTGGCTGTAACCGCCTCAACTCCTTCTCATTGGAATCAAGAAGACCACCCAGCCATTTAAACATAATTCACCCCTACTCGAACATAGCCCCTATGGATTGCCCGGTATGAATACGATTTATGGCTTCACCTAATAACGGAGCTATGGGCAAAACCGTAATCTTATCCAGTTTCTTATCGCCGGTAACAGGAACGGTATCGGTAACCACTATCTCCTTTACCGGACTTGAGGCTATCCTCTGAATAGCCGGACCGGAGAATATCGGGTGAGTACAGCAGGCATATACTTCTTTTGCTCCTCGCTCAACTACAGCAGAGATAGCATTAATCAGAGAACCAGCAGTAGCTATCTCATCGTCCAGGATAAGAGCCACCTTACCATCTACTTCCCCTATTATGTTAAGGGCCTCCGTACGGTCAACATTACCCAATCGTCTTTTTTCTATGATAGCCAGCGGGGCGTTAAGTTTTGCCGCCATGTCACGGGCACGCTTAGAAATACCGATATCAGTGGCAACCACCACCAGGTCATTTAATCCTCTCTTTATAAAGTAATCCCTCAAAATGTAGAGAGCCGTTAGTTCATCAACCGGTATATTAAAAAAGCCCTGTATCTGCGCCGCGTGTAAATCCACGGTCAGCACGCGATTGGCACCAGCCACAGTGAGCAGGTCGGCTACCAATCTGGCGGTTATCGGCACCCGGGGCTGGTCTTTCTGGTCACTCCGACCATAGCCATAATAGGGAATCACGGCAGTAATACGCTCGGCTGAAGCTCTCTTCAGCGCATCAATCATAATCAGTAGCTCAACCAGGCTCTTATTGACCGGAGAGCACAGGGGCTGAATGACAAAGGTGTCTCTTTCACGAACATTTTCCAGAATACGAACAAAGGTATTCTCATTGCTGAACTCAAACACCTCGCACTTACCCAACTCTATGCCCAGATAATCGGCAACCGCCTTTGCCAAGGCGGGGTGGGCATTACCAGTAAACACTTTCAACTCATCCATTAGCTATTACCTCTCTTAGCTTATTTCCGGTTTTGAAACGCAGCCAGCCTCTCCTGATGCTCGGCCGATGTTAAACAAATTGCCTGACAGGTAGCTCCCAGCTCCAGAGCCGTCTCCAAATCTGTCTGAAGTCCCTTACGCAGCTGGAGTTTAGCCAGTCTATTAGCCAGCGGAGAATTGCGGCTAATTCTCTTTGCCAGTGCCATGGTCTCTTTCCCTAACTCCGACGATGGAACCAGCTTATTCAATACACCCAGCCTCTCCGCCTCATCCGCCTCCAGAAAATCAGCGGTAAAGATAAGTTCAGCCGCCTTAGATAGACCTACTATGCGGGGCAGCAGCCAGGCTCCCCCCGCTGCCGGAGTCAATCCCACCCTGGTAAAGGCTACCACAAATCTGGCATTCTCCGAACCTAACCGGAGGTCACAGGCCAGAGACAAATCAAAGCCCAGGCCAGCAGCCACCCCATTTACCATGGCAATGGTGGGTATATCCATGTTATACAACTGAAGAACTGCACCCCGATAAACGTGGTGCAGAGTAGTGCTGATATTCTGAACGCTACCACCATATACCTCAGCAATTGGCTCACTAACATCGCCACCGCTACAAAAGGCACTACCGGCACCAGCCAGCACCATTACCCTGATATCATCATCCCCGGCTACATCAGCTAAAGCCTGACTTAGCTCGTCCTCCATCTCCCGGTTAAAGGCATTTAACTTATCAGGACGATTCAGAACAAGGGTGGCAATATGGTCTTCCTTTTTGAGGATTATATTGTTGAACTTCATACTCCCTCTTTCACAACTTGCTCAAGACACATTATATCACCATTGCCTGCTGACCTTATATCAGCCGTCAACGCCGGGCACCGGAAAGCGGGAACATATCCGGCTAACTTCTTCCTTAACCTGATTCTCAATATCCGCCTTACCTGGATTGGTGATTACTTTGAAAACCATGGAGGCGATTTGCTTCATTTCTTCCTCACCAAAGCCCCGGGTAGTAACTGCCGGCGTGCCCAGCCTGATGCCGCTGGTCACCAGCGAGGAGCGCCGGTCAAAGGGCACACCATCGCGGTTAGCCACGATACCGGCTCTACCCAGAGCCTCCTCTGCCTCTTTGCCGGTGATTTCTGTCTGGGTAAGGCTTATCAACACCAGGTGAGTATCCGTCCCGCCCGATATCAGATACAACCCCAGCCGCTTAAGCTCGCTGGCCAGAACAAGAGCATTGTTCAATGTGGCACGCTGATACTCCACAAATTCGGGTTGCATGGCTTCATGGAAAGCCACAGCCTTGGCGGCAATAAGGTGCATAAAAGGACCTCCCTGCATTTGAGGAAAGACGGCCTTATCTATAGCTGAAGCCAACTCTTTACGGCACAAAATGAAGGCACCGCGCGGACCACGCAGCGTCTTATGAGTGGTTGAGGTTATCACATCAGCGTAAGGCACCGGAGTGGGATGCACACCGGCGGCAATCATACCTGACGTGTGAGCCATATCAACCATCAGTTTAGCTCCCACACGGTCGGCGATATGACGAAAACGCTCAAAATCAATGATACGGGGATAGGCACTGGCTCCGGCCACAATCAATCTGGGCTTGTGCTTCAAGGCCAGCCTCTCCACCTCCTGATAGTCGATTCTCTCCGTTTCCCGGTTTACCCCGTAATGAATGAAATTATACGATTTGCCGGAAAAGCTCACCTTCTCACCATGGGTGAGATGACCGCCGTGAGCCAGGCTCATGCCCATAGCAGTATCGCCATAGTCAAGCAGGGCGTAGTAGGCAGCCATATTAGCCTGAGCCCCGCTGTGCGGCTGTACATTGGCATGCTCGGCATGAAACAGTTCTTTGGCCCGCTCAATAGCTATATTCTCCACAGCATCTGCATTCTCACAGCCGCCGTAGTAGCGTCTCTGCGGATAACCCTCGGCATATTTACTGGTCAGAATCGAATTCTGAGCCTCAAACACAGCCCGACTGGGATAATTCTC
>CAZRDI010000052.1:0-9456 GCA_964598825.1 uncultured Dehalococcoidales bacterium | reverse complement strand
TTAAAACGTGCTCGGCAACCTGGGGTCTGGCTAAGAGGCTCTCGTTTATGAGGTATTCACCATGGGCAACTTGTCTTACTGCCTCAGCCAGCTCATCGGCACTGATGCTCTTATTCAGGTAGGCCACAGCCCCGGTTTTAATAGTCTCGAAAAGCTGCTTGTCTTCGGTATTGGAAGTTAGCATTATTATCTTGGCGGTGGGGCTGCAAAGGGCAATCTTTCTTGCCAGGTCAAGCCCTTGGAGGGAAGGATAGTCAATATCCAGCAGTAGCACGTCGGGCGGGTTAGCTTCTATCAGTGGAGTCGGGTCTTGATTCGGAGAGCTATCGTATACCTCAAAGTCGAGCTGTTTGGCTAAGATGTGGCACGCACCAAGCCTGAAAAGAGGCTGTTTATCAATTATCATTACCGCTATTTTGTCCATCAGTCATCCCCCTGATAATGCCAGTTGGCTATAATTGTGTCATAATATAGCCACTTTGTCAAATGTCCGCTACCTAATTTGCCTGACACCACTTCCTTGACGTAAATTTAAGCTGGCAGTTGACAAATTTTATGTGAACCTGTATTCTGAGTTTATATCTAGTCGTCTAGGCTTTTGTGGGGGGAACATAAGAAATATATAGGCAATGACTTCACCCGAAGGGGTTACTGCTAAAGGGTGTCGTTTCTATCTAATATCAGCCTTTTGCAGTATTGCTAAAGAAACAAATTAGTTATTATACTTAACAGGGGTAGCTTGACTTTTTGTTACTTGCCGTTTGGCGAATTATGATTGAATGGTGGATAATAATTAAAGGTAGGTGAATTGTGATGCTCAAATGGCTTGGTCAACGACCGAAGAAGAAGAAAAAACAGGAGACAGGACAACCGCAGGAAAGCGAAGTTAAAGCTGTAGATGAAGACCTGGTTGAGGAGGAGGTTGGTCCTGTTGAAGGTTTGGTTGTGCAGCGTGAGGTTCCGGAAGAAGCCTCTGCCGATTCGATCCGTTCACTTCTTAGAACGGCAGTAGCCGATGCGGAAGAGATGGCGGCTAGTATCAAGATGAAAGCACGGGAAGAGGCTGAAGCTGAGGCTGCCACGATTATTAACGAAGCCAAGCAAGAGGCTGAGGCAATAAAGAGGAGAGCCGAAATAGCAACCCGGAAAGAGTCAGAAGATGTTGTATCGGCGGCAAATAGAAAGGCTGAAATCGCTGAGGCAGAAGCGAAGCAGAAAGCCCTACTATCTCTCCTCAGGGCAAGAGAGAGGATAGAGGAAGGGGTGAAGGAGGAGTATAAGAGGGCTTATACCCGATTATCCACCACCTTACAGGATCTGCTGAGTGAAGGGCAGAAGATAGAAGCGGAGTTGAGGAACAAAAGAGCAAGACTGTGGGAGGGCAAAGACCTCGCATTAAAGGAATATGAAGCTCCACTACTCAATGCCGCTGGTATGGTTGCTGAGGAGGAGGTAGAGCAGGCTGATCAGCCTCAGAAAGATACCAAAAAAAAGACCAGGAAAGCAAAAAAAGGCAAGAAGGCCAAGAAGAAGGCAAAGAAGGAGGGCAATCCAACCGCTGAAGAGGCTTTAAAGGAGGAGGTGGAGCAGCTTACTCAGCTTGAGGAAGAGGCAGTTGCAGAACAAGTAGAACAACCCGTTCAGCTTGAGGAAGAGTCAGCCGAAGAGCAGGTGGAGCAGCCCATCCAGCTTGAGGAAGAGTCAGCCGAAGAGCAGGTGGAGCAACCCGTTCAGCTTGAGGAAGAGGCAGCCGAAGAGCAGGCAGAGCAACCCGTTCAGCTTGAGGAAGAGGCAGCCGAAGAGCAGGTAGAGCAGCCCACCCAGCTTGAGGAGGAGTCAGCCGAAGAGCAGGCAGAGCAGCCTACTCAGCTTGAGGAGGAGTCAGCCGAAGAGCAGGCAGAGCAGCCTACTCAGCTTGAGGAGGAGTCAGCCGAAGAGGAACTGGATCCTGCCCAGCTAGAGGAGGCTGGCAAAGCAATGTATGCTGGCGAGATAGAGCTGGTCATAGACAAGCCGGTAGACCCGAAAATGATGTCTAAGTTATATAACTACCTGCAAACGACACCCGAGATAAGGCTTGTTCATACAAGTGGTTCCTGGGATAGGGGCACTGATATAAGAATCGCGCTGGAAAAGCCAATTCCCTTAATTGGAGCGATATCATCAGCAGTACCTGAGGCGAAAGTAACCCGGGGGATAGCTGAGCCGGATAGCCCTGAGAAGGGTAAAAGAGGAGTGAAAAGGATCAAACTGGTTTCCAAGAAAGTGTAAAGACTCTTATGTGGGTATCGGCTGCAGATATATAGAATTTATTTGTTTTGTTGATTAACCTGGGGAGGGGAAAAATGGCGATAACAGAAAAAGAAACACGTAAAGATTTGGGCAAGATGCTGATTGAGGCGGGGCTCCTTAACGATGAGCAGCTGAAACGTGTTATGGAATTGCAGCACAAGGGTGGCGAGAGAATGGAGCGCATTCTGCTGCAACAACGGTTAATTACACCCCAGCAGCTGGCCTTCTTTGTTAGCCTGCAACTGGGGGTTCCCTTTGTCAATCTGAAGAAAGAAGGGATTCGCCCCGAGGCTCTGAAGCTAATCCCTGAGGCGGTTGCCAGAAAATACGGTGTTATTCCCGTAGACACGACTGACGGTGTGCTGGTGGTAGCTATGGAGGACCCGAAGGATATCCAGACTATTGAGGACCTGTCGGCGGTTACAATGAGAAGGATTGAGCCGGTGCTCAGTACTTTTCAGGATATCCAGGAGATGATTGACCTCAATTACAGGATCGGCGGAGAAATTGAAGAGCAGCTCAGTCAAATCCCCACTCGTTACCGAAGCATGGGGATAAGGGAGGCACGGGTTTCTGCTGAGGCAATTGCTCAAGCCCCTGTAGTCCGGGCTATTGACCTTCTTATCAAGCAGGGGGTAAGAGACCGGACCTCTGATATCCACATTGAGCCTCAGGAAGACAGACTGCGTATTCGCTACCGCATTGACGGTATTTTGAATGATGTTATGAACCTGCCCCTGAATGTCCATGAACCGTTGATTTCTCGTGTAAAAATTATGGCTAACCTGAATATTGCTGAGCGGCGGCGCCCTCAGGATGGTCAGATAACCTTTGACATGGAAGATAGAGAGGTGGATATCCGGGTGGCTACCACAAATACTGTGTACGGGGAAATGGCTGTGCTGCGTATTCTGGATAAGACCTTTGCCTTCCTACCCTTACCGGAGATAGGCTTTTTGCCTGATACTCTGGAGACGTATCTGAAGATGGTGAAGACCCCCTTTGGTATGATATTAATCAGTGGTCCTACCGGTTCAGGTAAGACCACTACCCAGTATGCCACGGTTAACACGCTTGATGCCGTTGGGCGCAATATCATGACCATTGAAGACCCGGTAGAATATCGCTTTGCCGATATTAATCAGATGCAGGTCAACCCTCTGGCGGGGATGACTTTTGCTGCTGGACTTAGAGCCTGTATGAGGCTTGACCCTGATGTTATTCTGGTGGGAGAGATACGTGATACTGAGACCGCTCAGATAGGCACGCAGGCAGCCCTGACCGGCCATCTGGTGCTATCATCGGTTCATGCCAATGATGCGGTGAGCACTATCTACCGCATGGTAGACCTGGGGGTCGAACCCTTTCTTATTTCCTCGGCAGTGATTGGCGTTGTTGCCCAGAGGATGGTGCGCCGCGTTTGCCCTTATTGCTCCCGACCCAGCGAGGTTAGTAATGAGGAGCGAATATCTTACGAAGAGGAATTTAATGAGAAACGAACGGAATTTCTGGTTGGTGCCGGGTGTAATTTCTGCGTCAATACCGGTTATCTGGGGCGGACCGGCATCTTCGAGGTCATGGTGCTTAGCGAGACGATAAAGAGGATGCTTCTGGCTGGTGCCGGTACCGGTGAAATTCGTGAGCAGGCCAATAAGGAAGGTATGATCTCGCTGTGGCATGACGGTATGCTGAAGGTGAGAGAAGGCGTTACTACTCCCAGTGAAATCATACGTAACGTTTACTCAATCCACTAAGGAAGTGAAATGGCAAGAACTGTTGGTGTTCCCAAGAAGCAAAATCCCATAACTTATCGCTATGAAGCCTATGACAGGCAAGGGAAACTGGTAAAAGGCACGATTAAGGCTACCAGCGAGGTTGAGGCGGAGCGGTTTATTATTAATAGGAGCCAAAACCCGATACAAGTGGTGGCCGCTCCTTCTATGTTTAGCCTGGAAGAAGCTTTACCTTCCCTTTTCAGAGTCAAGCCGCGTGATGTTATTATCTTCTCCCGCCAGCTAGCTACGCTTCTCAGGTCAGGCATCTCACTCCTCCCCGCTCTGGAGATTCTTCAGGGGCAGGTAGCCACCAGCCGGGCATTCAAGAAGGTTCTGGAATCTATGACTTATGACCTTCGCGCCGGGGTCTCATTTGCTCAAGCCCTTGGTAAACATACTAATGCTTTTGACGAAGTCTACTGTAGAACCATTGCTGTTGGAGAAGGGGCAGGGAACTTGGAAGATGTTTTGCATCGGATGGCTGACTTTATGGAAAAACAGTCCGAGGTGATGAAGAAGGCGGGTAAAGCTTTAACCTATCCAGCGATGGTCATGGGTGTTGGACTGGTAGTAGTCGTTGTTCTTATGACGGTGGTCATGCCCCAGCTGCTTGGCATGTTTACGGCTATGAATGTAGATCTGCCCCTGCCCACCAAGATACTTATTAACATAACAAATATTTTCACTGACTACACGCTTTATCTTCTGATAGGGGCAGCGGTTTTAGCCATGGTGGCACTGTGGCTTATCAAGCAGCCTACGGGAAGGCGGATACTTGACCGTGTGCGGCTCACTGCTCCTATAATCGGTACTCCTACCCTCATGGGGGAGTTAGCCCGTTTTACCCGGACTATGTCAGTGATGATTGGTGCCGGGGTGAGCTTGCAGGACGCAATGGAGATGATGCCTCAATCCTCCAATAACAGAGTTGTCCGTGATGCCCTGGAGGATGTTAAAAGTGGGCTTCTTCTCGGGGAGGGGTTATCTAACCCAATGTCCCGCATGGATTTATTTCCACCCCTTTTGGTTCAGATGGTAGCTGTAGGTGAGGAAACTAACACCCTTGACTTCTCCCTAGGAGTTGTTGCTGATTTCTATGAGACTACAGCCGACGAAAAACTGACCGCCTTGGTGGGGATGATAGGTCCTATCAGCACCATGGTCATTGGTTTGGTAGTCGGCTTTATCGCCCTCGCCGTACTTATGCCCATGTATACCCTCACCGGAGCCTTTGGCTAAGGATTACCTCGGACACAAGGTTACTGATACCATGAAAATAAAAGATAAACTCAGCTTTTCTCAGGGGCAAAGGGGCATCAGTCTCCTTGAGACGCTAGTGGCTTTAGCTGTTTTGGGCATGATTGCCTCCGCCTTTCTTAGCGGTCTGGCTACTGCTTCTGAGGCTGCCTTTACTGCCGATGAGCAGACTACCGCCGAGAGCCTGGCTCGGAGTCAGATGGAATGGGTTAAAAACACTGTTTATGTGGAGGATGCCACTGAGTATCCCCCGGCACCAATACCCGACGGCAGCGATTACGTTAACTACTCGGTGGAAATTATTGCCGAGCCTTTACACAGCCCCGATGAAGGTATCCAGAAGATAACGGTAACCGTTAGGCATTCTGGTAAGATGATAGTTAAATTAGAGAGCTACAAGGGAGAAAGATGAAGCCAGGTGAAAAAGGTTATACCCTCATTGAGCTTCTGATGATTACGGCTATCGTGGCTCTTGTAGCTAACGGCGCGATGGTGAGCATATTTCAGGTGCTCAGGAATACTGAGTACGATGAGAACCAGATGACTGCCGTTAGCCAGGTGGAGAGCGCCGGTTACTGGATTGGTCTCGATACCAACCGGGCTCAGACTGTGGAAGCAGCGGGAATAGGGGGCGAAACATTCATCCTTGTCTCCTGGGAGCAGTCTGAAGGCGGGGAGTTGGAAGAAACCGGGCAGTATGCGGATACTCTTTACTTTGCCTTTTCCGGCGATAGCGGTGAATCCTGGGGTGATTGGGAGACTGCCTTTACCGGTGATTCACCGGCACCGCAAAGTCCCTTTAGCCACGTTATTTCCGGCGAGTATTTAACTAATAGCTTCATGATGAGGTTCTACCTGAACGGCCCGAATGGCTGGATTGGTGACTATCCTAATGAGGAAGCACATATTGATAGCATCAATATCTCTAAAGCCATGTTTTCCGAGGACTGTTCCAGCTTTGATGACTGGGATAACGGTGCCGACTGGAACGTTTACTACGGGGAGTTTCACGGACACCATTCCGGCGGCGAAGACGATAGATACCTCACCATGGATACCAGCCTTGATTTGAGCTCCTACCAGGGTGAAACGGTTACTATCTCCTGGGGGCAGCGCGCAACCGGGGCAATAGACTCGTCGGACGGTCTCTATTATACTTTATCCGGCGATGGCGGCGAGACTTGGAGCAGTAACATTGAAGCCTTTCACGGTTACCCGCCCAGTTCCTTCAGCGCCACTATTCCCGGTGCTTATTTAACCGACGGCTTCAGGATAAAGCTTTATCTGGACCACTTCGGTGCTTCTGATGAGCACCTGTATATTGATAATATTGCTATCTCCGTGCCGATATGGTCTGATGATTGTACCAGCTTTGCTAACTGGGATGACGGTAATGACTGGGATGTCTACTCCGGGGAATTCAGAGGGCACCATTACGGCGGCAGCGAATCCGAGAGATACCTGACCATGGACACTACCCTGGATTTGACCACCGAGCTGTTCGCTCCGGGGTTTCCCCTTACCTTTACCTGGACAACGTGGAGCGATACCGGCGGCACCGACTACGAGGTCACTTATAGCATAGTAAATGGCCGGCTGATGCGGATCTGTTCTATTGATGGCGGTGCCCCGACCCAAACTCAGGTGGCGCAGTATATAGACCCCTATAGCAGTAATTGCCAGTTTGCTGGCGGTAAGCTTATTCTTACCGTAACGTCAGTTGTGGGCGTTGGCCCGGCGGCGTCAAGTGAGTCCAGACAATTCCAGATTCTCACCAGGCCGGACTAGTGGCTGTCAATATTGGTAAACGGAAGACGATTGATGAAAAAGAGATTAAGCAAATTAGTAAGGAGTGAAAAAGGGCAGGGTCTGGTTATTGTTCTCTGCCTTCTGGCTATAGGCTCGCTGACAATCCCCCCCCTCCTCAGCCATATGCACAGCGGTCTTACTTCCGGTCGAATCCACTGGGAGAGTGTGCCGTTGAGGTATGCCTCCGAGGCCGGATTAGAGGACGGTATCTGGAAAGCAGATAATGAAGGGGTATCAATAGACCTTTACGACTACGTGACGGAGCACAACTATTCCCTGACCGAGGATATAAACGACAAGACGGTGGATGTCAGCATAAAGCGAATCTGGCCTCTGGCCGGGCTGGAGAGCGATGTACACGGCACGACTCCGGCCAACGGCTTGCGGATAACGGGGGGTATAGTCAATACCGAGGGGAGGTACGAGATTCGAGTCAGCTATGATTTCCCCGAGGAAGAATTGCTGGTAGACCAGATAGCCGTGTGGCTGCCTCCCGGGTTTGAATATGTCGCTGACTCAACCACCGTCATGACCACTGACAACCCGACTCAGACTGACTGGAACGGCGGTACGGTTCTAAGATGGGCTATTGACCCGGCGACCAACTTCCTGGACCTGCCGGACATAGGAGGGGAAGACCCTCTTGGCGGAGGTTTTCAGCCGGCAGTCCAGTACCCCACGGTGAAGGTTATGAGATTTGAAGTAGACCCTGAAGGGGAAGTGGCTTTTGGCAGCTACTCGTGGATAAGGACAACGGATAGCTCTCACTACCTGTCATGGGAGGGCGGCCTCAGCATTTACCATATTAGCTCCACCGCTACCGATACCCCTTCGGGTAGGAGTATCACTACCACCGGTTATACCTATGTTAGCGAGGGGGTTGATACAGGCTGGCTGGATGTTGGTGGCACCATCTTCACGGGGGACTACAGAGCCGCAGGCAATACCATGATGAAAGACCTCAATTGGGACAGGCGGCGAGAAACCCATCTCGATGAGAGCAGCATCACCATCGCTGACATTCCCCAGGATGCTGAAGTGGCTCTGGCTTATCTTTACTGGTCAGGCTGGTGGAATCAGAATGCGGCGGATACGGATTGTATTTTTACGATTAACCGGGGCGAAACCCTGAGACCGAATGACAGCGGCGATTACTCCCAGTGCCTCCCGGTTGGTGATTCCCCTAACTACCAGTGTGTGGACGATGTGGTTGCTGACGATGATTCTACCTACGTCCGGACGGGACACGAATATGAGCTCTTAAGACCAGATGCCGCCGGCACTTATACCCAGTGTGACGCGGTTGGTGATTCCCCTAACTACGACTGTGTGGACGAGGAGTTCAGTGATGATAATTCTACCTATGTTCGGACATGGTATGGCGACACGGAGATGGATACCTATAGCCTTGAGGACCACAGCCAGGGCAGTGGCGGTATCGCCTCGGTGACGGTTGTTGTCAGAACCAGGGGTACCTCAAGCGGACATGCCGTTGAGACGGTCATACGCACCCACAATGTCAACTATTTCGGCACTTATAGCTTCCCGCCGACATCCTATACGGATTTATCTACAACTTATGTCACCAACCCATATACTGGCACTGCCTGGACCTGGGCTGAAGTTGATGCCCTGCAAGCCGGTGTAAGGCAATATGACCTTAACGGTGGCTATCTTCAAACCACCCAGGTCTATGTTGGTGTTGAGTACGGCGGAATCGAGGGTGATTCTGTAATCTTAAGACCAAATGCCGCTGGTGACGAGGCCAATATTACCTATCAGGAGCCTTCCTCGGGGGCACACTATACTAAGGTAGATGAGGAGACAGCTGATGACTTTTCTACTTATGTCTATACCACTGACACACCAACATACCCACCAAACTGGTATGACACCGCCTGGCAATACCGGAAGGAGATAACAATTGACTATAACAAAGTTGAAGCTGGTTTAACTGATTTTCCGGTTTTAATTTCTATTACTGATAGTGATTTGAGAGACCACGCTAAATCTGATGGCTCTGATATCGTATTTACTTCTTCTGACGGCACTACAAAACTAAAAAGAGAAATAGAAAATTATGATGATTCGGATGGGATATTAGTCGCCTGGGTTAAGGCAGATTTATCAAGCACTTCTGACACCATACTTTACCTTTATTACGGAAATTCCGCAGCTTCAGAGACCAATGATACTGATACCTGGGATACCAGCTTCGTAGGAGTTTGGCATCTGAACGAGACAACTGGTGGGACTAATGCAATAGAGGATTCAACCCTCAGCAACAATCATGGAACTGACCAGGGGAGTCCTACCCTCGGAG
>CAZRDI010000051.1:0-9460 GCA_964598825.1 uncultured Dehalococcoidales bacterium | reverse complement strand
TATGGCCGGGACACTTGGGAGCTATCATGCTGACATCAACATCAGGCGGCGGGATTATTTGCCCGTAATGAATGTTAAAACCATGGGCAAACATCAGGGTATTGCCCGGGACAAGCCCCTTCTTAACATCCTGGTCATATATCTTTTTTTGGTTCTGATCCTCAGCTAGCATCACGATGATATCAGACTTCTGAGCTAGGGTAGCAGCATCTGTTGGGTCAAAACCAGCCTCTTTGGCGTTTTTCCAACTAGGGCTCCCCTCCAGTTCGGCTACTATCACCTGACAACCGCTATCCCTGAGGTTCTGAGCATGGGCATGCCCCTGACTTCCATAACCTACAATGCCAATAACTTTGCCGTCAAGTAACTTTAAGTTGCAATCATTATCATAATATATTGTAGCCATGACCATTCCCCCCTTATTTATTCCCAAATGAGATTAGCTCGGCCTTATTAACAATAGCGGGACAGAGACCCCCTGTAGAACATTCTCAGCGACACTGCCATAAATCCAGCGGCTGAGCCCTGAGCGCCCGTGAGTCGCCATGACAATGAGATTAAAGGGATTCTTATTGGCATAGTCAACAATCTCATCGGCAGCCTTGCCTACCAGAAGGTCTGACCGCACGCTAATTTTCATCTTCTTAAACCGCTCTTCCAGTTTAGCCAGGTACTCCCCGGCCTCCTTTTTGCACCTGGTCGTTTCCCCTTCCATATACTCACCCCAGTTCAAAGACGCATCGGGAAGCTCAGGGGCATAATAAGATGGAACGACATGCGGTTCACAAACCCGGAGCAGAACCACCTCCACCGGCTTGACACTCCGCTGTTTAGCCAGCGCCTCAACATGAGGAATCACCGACTCAGCCAGCTCTGAACCATCCAGTAGGGCCAGTATTGTTCTCGTTGGCCATTTATCATAGGGAGTCTCATCAGCAACCCCGGCGCGAATAAGCAAGACCGGAATCTTCGAGGCACGCAGTACCTTATCCGCCACGTTCCCCATAGCCCAGTGCTTGACCCCGGAGTGGCCATGCGTTGACATTACAATCAGGTCAATATTTTTCTCCTCGGCATAACGCAGGACTTCCTCAGCGGGGTAACCCGCCACCACTTCACCATGCACCTTTGCCGCCTTACCCCCTACCTTTTTCTGGACCGCCTGTATCTGACCCTTCAACGTATCCGCTGCCCGCGTGACATAGGCCTCATACATAGGAGCAAGTCCACCTCTAGCTGGTCTGGAAACATGAAGTAAAGTTACGTCTGTATCCAGCCGTGCCGCAAGCTCTTTAACATAAGTAAAGACCACTTCAGCAAGTTCGGAACCGTCCAATGGAACAAGCATCTTCTTATACATTTTCGCACCTCCAATTTTATTTAGATTTGATAATAGATTTTATACGGGAGCAATCAACACTTATGCTTTTTGTCTTTTAGCACGATTGCCAGATGATTTTTTCTCCTCCCGTAGCGAGCCTAAAGCTCCCCTCGCCAGAGCTATACGACCAGTCCTGACCATTTCCCTGATACCAAAACCGCTCAGCAGACTAAATAAGGAGTCTATTTTCTCCTCATCTCCGGTAGCCTCAATTGTCACCGAATCAGAAGCAACGTCTACAATGCTCGCCCTGAATATATCCACAATCTGAATAATCTCGCTTCTGATAGAAGAATTGGCTTTTACCTTAATCAACGCCAGTTCCCTGGTAATTATGTCATCTCCCGTGATGTCAGACACTTTAACCACATCCACGAGTTTATCCAGTTGTTTCCTGACCTGTTCCACCATCGCCGTCGTCCCACCAGCAACAATGGTCATGCGTGACAAACGAGGCAACTCGCTATGCCCCACGGCAATACTTTCAATATTGAAGCCTCGCCTTCGGAAAAGGCTTGCCATCCGGTCAAGCACTCCAGGCTTATCCTCTACCAGGGCAACCAGGGTGTGCTTCGTCGTAGCCATATAGTCACCTCCCTTTTAAGCTCAGACATTGCTCATCACAGCTTAGCGGAATCGGACAGGACTTTTGTCTCCCTACCGGGCTCCTCAACAACCTCAGCCAGAGCCGTCCCGGGTGCCACCATAGGATAAACATTCTCCTCCGGTTCCACCACAAAATCTATCAGAAAAGGACCTTGATGTTCCATAGCCTGCTTAATAGCCGGAACCACCTCTTCTCTGCTCTTAACTCTTAACGCAGAGATGCCATATGCCTCAGCAATCTTGACATAGTCCGGGCCAGATAGCGGTGTAGCCACATACCGTTTCTCGTAGAACAACTCCTGCCATTGCCGCACCATTCCCAGATAGCCGTTATTGATAATAGCTATCTTAACCGCCACCTTCTCCTGGACTATGGTGGCTAGCTCCTGAATAGTCATCTGAAAACCGCCATCGCCATCAATACACCACACCGTAGTATCCGGACAACCTATTTTAGCCCCAATAGATGCCGGCAGTCCAAAACCCATAGTCCCTAATCCACCTGACGAGATCAGACTATTTGGTCTACTATAACAGTAGTGTTGAGCTGCCCACATCTGGTTTTGCCCTACTCCGGTAACAACAATAGCCTCACCCTTGGTCGCCTCGGATATCTGCTGAACGACATACTGTGGCAGAAGCCCATCACTGACTCTGATAGCTGTAGACGGGTGTTCCTTACGCCAATCATCAAGTTGCCCAATCCAGTCGGTATGCTCGGTAACAGTAATCTGCTTATTTAAGTCCCTGAGAACAGCCTTCACATCACCAACTATAGGCACATCCACGCGTACATTTTTGCCAATTTCCGCCGGGTCAATATCAATATGGATAATACGAGCATGAGGGGCAAAGCCGCTCACATCAGCCGTGGCTCTGTCATCAAACCTCATCCCGATAGCAATAATCAAATCGGCACCGTCAACCGCCATATTGGCATAAGCCATGCCGTGCATCCCCAGCATACCGTAACTCAGAACATGAGCCTCCGGGAAACAGCCAATGCCTAACAGAGTGGTAATCACCGGTATCTGCACCGTCTCCGCCAGATGCTTGAGTTCAGCATAGGCACCGGAGATAATTATCCCCCTGCCGGCAATAATAACGGGCCGCCGGGCTTCATTTATAAGCCCCAGTGCTTTCTTAATTTGTGCCGGGTGCCCCCGGAGCGTGGGCTTATAGCCGGGTAAGTCCAGCTTTGTTTGAGGGTGAAACTCCGCCTGTTCTATAAAAACATCTTTCGGCACGTCAATAAGAACCGGCCCGGGTCTGCCCGTCCTGGCGAGATAAAAAGCCTCCTTGACTATCCTCGCCAGTGAGCCTGTATCCGTGGCAAGGTAGTTATGCTTGGTAATAGGGAGAGTAATACCAGTGATATCTATCTCTTGGAAAGCATCCTTGCCGATAAAGGGCTTAGCTACCTGTCCGGTTATGGCTACCATAGGGACCGAATCAAGGTGAGCATTGGCAATCCCGGTCACCAGATTGGTTGCCCCGGGACCGGAGGTAGCGAAACACACCCCCACCTTTCCCGTAGCCCTGGCATAGCCGTCAGCGGCATGGGCAGCACCCTGCTCATGACGAACCAGGATATGCCGGAGGTGGGGATATTGAGGCAGGACATCATACAGTGGCAGGACAGCTCCCCCCAGTATGCCGAAAATAACCTCTACTCCCTCACTCACCAAACTCTCACATATAATCTGGCCGCCGTTCATTTTCATGGTAACTTCACCTTCCCACTTCTAATTTCCTTAGCTAAAAACCGCCCCGGTGCTAGCCGAACATACTTTCTCGGTGTAGCGCCTGAGATAACCTGTCTTTACTTTAGGCTCAAACTTAGCCAGCCGGGCCAGGCGCTCGGACATCTCTTTATCACCAAGCTCTACCTCAAGTTTATAACCGGGAATATCAATCTTAATTATATCCCCATCTCTCAATGCAGCGATAGGCCCCGAGCTGGCTGCCTCAGGTGAGACATGACCGATAGCCGCCCCGCGGCTACCCCCGGAAAAACGCCCATCGGTGATAAGCGCCACCTCTTTATCCATACCCATACCACTCAACAGAGAGGTGGGAGTGAGCATCTCTCTCATCCCCGGCCCACCCCTGGGCCCCTCGTAACGGATGACTACCACGTCACCCGGCTTTATGCTGCCATCAGTAATAGCTCTGGTAGCCTCCTCTTCAGAGTCAAAGACTCTGGCAGGCCCCTGATGAACCATCATCCCGGGGTCCACCGCAGCCCCTTTTACCACCGCCCCTTCCGGAGCCAGATTGCCAAAGAGAATAGCCAGTCCCCCCGTAGCCGAATAAGCATCGGCAACAGAATGGATAACCTCTCTATCCACAACCCGGCTGTCAGCGATAGTCTCAGCTACTGATTTTCCCGATACCGTTTTTAAGTCCAGCTTCAATAGCCCCTTTATCTCCTTCATCACCCCACCTACGCCACCGGCACGGTCCAAGTCCTCAATGTGCTGAGGCCCGGCGGGGCTCAGCTTGCACAGATGGGGAGTGCGCTGGCTTATCTCATTTATCCGGGACAGGGGAAAGCTAATCCCGGCTTCATGAGCCAGGGCCAGCAGATGCAGCACGGAGTTAGTGCTGCCCCCCAGCGCCATGTCAACGGTAAAGGCATTATGAATAGAGTCTTCGTTAATTATATCCCGGGGGCGGATATCATCAGCCAGTAAGCCCATAACGCGCTCCCCGGCCTCTTTAGCCAGTTGCCGCCGTCGGCTATCTACCGCCGGAATAGTCCCGTGTCCGGGCAGCCCCATACCCATCGCCTCGGTGGCGCAATTCATGGTATTAGCCGTATACATCCCGGAGCAGGAACCACAGCCGGGGCAGGCAACCGCCTCCAGCTGCCTCAATTCGTCCTCGCTCATCTTGCCCGTGACCACCTTACCCACCGCCTCAAAGATAGAAATAAGGTCAATTTTATCAACCTCACCACCCAACGTTCCCGCCAGCATCGGCCCACCGCTAATAAAGATAGCCGGTACATTCAACCTTACGGCTGCCATAAGCATCCCGGGGACTATCTTGTCACAGTTGGGAATAAAGACCAGGGCATCAAAAACATGAGCCTCAGCCATTATCTCCACCGAGTCGGCAATCAGTTCACGACTGGGCAGGCTGTATTTCATACCCGGGTGGTTCATGGCAATGCCATCGCACACGGCAATAGTGTTAAACTCAAAGGGAACACCACCCCCGCTTCGTACCCCCGCTTTAACCGCCTCAGCGATATCCCGCAGGTGTATATGCCCGGGAACAATCTCGGTAAAGCTATTAACAATGCCGATGAAGGGCCTATCCATCTCGGCTCGCGTTACGCCGACAGCGTGCAGCAGTGACCGATGCGGAGCCCTCTCTATTCCCTTTTTAGCGGCATCACTCTTCATACTTCCTCCATCTGACGTTACTCCCTAATATGCAAAAAGCCGTCCCAGTGGGGACGGCCATGTTGAAACTAAACCCCACTCACGGGCTTTGTTTTATAACAATAAGTACCAGGGCAACATTTTTCTTGTTCATCATAAGGTAAGATAGCACAGTTCCCGTTCATTGTCAACAAGACTCCTATAAAGATTGTTTATTCGCCCTCAGCCCTCCATAGCCTTCATCTTATCCACCCGGCGCTGGTGCCTTCCCCCCTCAAACTCGGCGGTAAGAAAGGCATTGACGATTTCAGCCACCGGCTCCTGCACCTGTTCCTCTCCCGCCCCCAGACAGAGGACGTTGGCATCATTGTGCTGGCGAGTCCGGCGGGCATTGAAAGCGGTATAACAAAGGGCGGCTCTTATCCCCTTAACCTTAT
This sequence comes from uncultured Dehalococcoidales bacterium, assembly GCA_964598825.1. Classification (GTDB taxonomy): domain Bacteria; phylum Chloroflexota; class Dehalococcoidia; order Dehalococcoidales; family JAUXAP01; genus JAUXAP01. The sequence continues at coordinate 3,644 of CAZRDI010000051.1, read as the reverse complement.
TCGCCGCCATGCTCATGCCGATGCCGTTATTGCATATCAAAATACCGCGCTCAAAATCACCCCCGGCCACTGCCTCACCCACCTTTTTAACGATATCAGGGTAGTCTACCGACTCGGTAGTATAGCAGCCAAAGTCCACACAGCTATGCCCGGCATCAGTCAGCAACCTGACGACATCCTGCTTCAGATTAACCCCCTGATGGTCACAACCAATCGCAATACGCATAACTTAGTCTCCCTCCTTCAAGGCAATACTTCCGCATACCCGCTTCAGTTCCGCCCCTGATATAGCCCCCTCCCGCAAAACTACCGGTATTTCACCGGTAACATCAACTACGGTAGACTCCCTGCCACCGGGACACCTGCCACCATCAACGACAAAATCTATCTTATCACCAAACTGAGAGCGGACCTCGTCAGCCGTCAGCGGGCTCGGTCTACCGCTCAGATTAGCACTGGTGCCCACGATAGGAGTCCCCAACCCCTGAATAAGGGCAACCGGGACGGGATGGGCCGGAATACGAACCGCCACCGTTGTCCCTCCGGCAGTGACGATATCAGGTACTGAACCAGACCTGCGCAAAACTAATGTCAAAGCACCGGGCAAGAAGTTATTGATTAAAAGCCAGGCAAGCGGCGACACCTGCTCGGCAACCCCGGCTATCTGTGACGTATCAGCTAACAACAAAGGGAGCGCTATGTTAAGCGGTCGTTCTTTTACCTCATAGACCCGCTCCACAGCCCGATGGATACCGATACAGGCACCCAGGCCGTAGACGGTATCAGTAGGAAAAGCGACTATCCCACCCTGCCTGAGGATAGAGACGCCCCGCTCAACCTGACTCTGGATATCCACAGAAAGCCCACCTGACACCAGATTAACGTATAGTAGTATACCACAGGCATTGCTCTGTCAAAACCTGAATTTCCCCGCCTTGAGATATATGCAGTTAATGGGGTATTATTCATATAAGCATAGAAAGACGATAAGATTGAGCGCAAAACAGGTCATCACGATAAGAATAGCCGGGCTATGCGGCATCACTTCCCAGATTGTCGGCTTCACCGTCGTACTGGTCGCAATCTCTCGCTACTCCTCGTTCAGCTGGACGGAAAACTATTTGAGCGTTCTCGGGGCTACGGGCTCCACTTCGGCACTATTCAACTACGGGCTGATGGCAGTCGGAATACTCAGCCTCCTGTTCGCCATCGGCCTCAGTAGAAGCGGCCTGCTGAAAGAACGCATGGGGCAAGCGGGTATAATATGCCTTGCTCTGGGCTCAATCGCGATGGGTATCATAGGCATATTCCCCAGAACCACCGGTGCCCCCCATGATGCCGCCTCATTAGCGTTCTATGCCTTTACTCCCCTGGCTCTGTTTCTCATCGGCGCGGGAATAATGACCTCGGCGGAAAAGCGGCTGGGACTACTTGCTTTCGCTGCCAGCATTCTCACCATCGCCCTCGTGTTAGTTCCATGGCCATGGAACGGTGGCGCCATCCCGCAAGCACTTTCTTATTTACCATGGTCTTTGTGGTCAATAGGCTTCGGAACCAAGTTGCTGATAAGACCTGAATAATTCTATGTTTAAGAAACAAATTAGTGTTATAATAAGCTATAATAACAGGGAAAAGAGAGGTAACGAGGAATGGCAAAACTGCTAATTATCTACCATTCCCAGAGCGGGAATACTGAAAAGATGGCGAAGTCAATAAATGAGGGAGCAGTGGCAGCCGGAGCTACGGTAAGCCTGAAAAAGGCTGCCGAGGCAACAAGCGACGACCTCCTCGACTGCGACGCCGTCATTTTCGGCTCACCAAACTACTTCAACTACATGGCGGGGGCGATTAAGGACTTCTTTGACCGCGCTTTTTACGCCGTCCTGGATAATGTGAATGATAAGCCATACGCTCTATTCGGTAGCCATGGCGGCGGAGGGGAGCAGGCCCTGGACACCCTTGAAAAGCAATGTGAGCGCATTCAACTGAAGAAGGCTGCCCCCAACGTGGGGTCGCTGCGTGAACCATCACCCGAGGTCCTGGAAAAATGCAAGGAACTGGGAAGGAAGATGGCTCAATTATAGTCCACGTAGATGAACGTAGATAAAAATAAAGCCGAACAAACCCCGGACGAGAGCCACCGAGTAGCCACCAGCGGTGATATTGAAGTCTCCACCTATCTGGAGATTGCCGAAGCCGGTGGCGAGCAGCCCGTTGCCCAGAAGGAAGCCGCACCTGCTATTGAGCGTGAGGCTATAATTGTCATTGACTTTGGCTCACAATACAGTATGCTCATCGCCCGGCGAGTGCGCGAATGTCAGGTATATTGCGAAATCGTGCCCCATGATACCCCCTGGGAACAGATAGCACCACTAAATCCCAAGGGGTTTATTCTCTCCGGAGGACCGGCCAGCATCTACGAGCCCGGCGCTCCACTGGCTCCGTCTTATATTTACGAAAACCACTTGCCAATACTGGGCATCTGCTACGGGATGCAGGTCCTCGCCAAGCAGTTCGGGGGGCAGGTGACCCCGGGAACAAAACGCGAGTACGGTCACTCCATCCTGCACCTGAGCAATGCAGATTCACCCTTATTTACCGATTTATCCCCTTCCTCTACGGTATGGATGAGCCACGCCGACAAGATTGAAGAAATGCCACCCGGTTTCACCACCCTGGCTTACACTGAAAATTCACCCATCGCTGTCATGGGTAACGACAATGGAATATTCGGAATCCAGTTTCACCCGGAGGTCGCCCACACTCCTGAAGGAATGACCATCCTGAAAAACTTCGTCTACCGGGTATGCGGCTGCCGGGGAAACTGGACGATGGGCAACTTCATAGATGAGAGTATATCTAAAATCAAAAAGCAGGTAGGCAAGGGGAAAGTCATCAATGCTCTCTCCGGCGGAGTGGACTCGTCAGTAGTCGCCGTCCTCCTCCACCAGGCTATCGGCAACCAGCTTACCTGCATCTTTGTTAATCACGGACTGCTGCGCCGTGAAGAGGCGGAACGAACCCTTAACACCTTCCGACTCCACCTGGGCATGAATATCGTCTATGTTGACGCCAGCGAGAGATTCCTCAACCGCTTAGAAGGGGTAATAGACCCCGAGACGAAGCGCAAGATTATAGGAGAGGAATTTATCAGAGTATTTGAGGAGGAGGCTAACAAGATAGGAAAGGTAGACTTCCTCGCCCAGGGAACCCTCTACCCTGATGTCATTGAAAGTGCTTCCTCAGGGAGCAAAGCCTCAGCCAAGATAAAATCCCACCATAACGTCGGCGGTCTGCCCGCCAAGATGAAACTTAAACTGCTTGAACCGCTACGAAACCTGTTCAAGGACGAGGTGCGCCAGGTGGGAGCAGCTCTGGGCTTACCTGAAGACATGGTGTGGCGGCAGCCCTTCCCCGGCCCGGGTTTAGCCATTCGCATTATTGGCGAGGTAACTAAAGAGAAGATTGAGATACTGCGGGGTGCCGACTGGGTAGTGATGAACGAGATTAAGAACGCCAACCTGTACCGGCAATTATGGCAGACCTTTGCCGTCCTCACCGACGTCAAGAGCGTGGGCGTAATGGGAGATTACAGGACATACGGCTATCTGGTTGCCGTCCGTGCCGTAACCAGCGATGACGCC